>CAZQZF010000061.1:0-9936 GCA_964597745.1 uncultured Zetaproteobacteria bacterium | reverse complement strand
GATTGACTGAAGTAGGGCAGGGATGCGGCCATCGATGTTGTCAAGGTAAGTCTGACCGTCCAAACAAAGATTACGGTCCTGTTGGTGACCGCCTATGCCAGTACCGATACCGCCGTAGCGGCAATGCGGGGAGGGGCCTTCGATTATCTCACCAAACCGGTTTCGGCGGATCAGCTTGCTATAGCGGTTGAAAATGCCCTTGCCAGCAGGGAGATTAAAGGCCAAGACTCTGGGCGTATTCCTGATGAAGGTCCGGTTTGCGGACTCATCGGCTCGTCCATGGTCATGAAAAGGGTGCGTGAACGGCTGACCAAGGCCGCGAATAAAGATTTGACGGTTCTGATCAGTGGTGAATCGGGTACTGGGAAAGAGCTGGCCGCCAGGTTCATCCATGAAATTTCTCCACGTGCTTCCTGTCCCTTTATACCCGTCAATTGCGGCGCCATTCCCTCCGAGCTTTTTGAGTCGGAACTCTTTGGGCACAAGCGGGGGTCGTTTACCGGCGCCGAGTCTGACCGTTCCGGCCTCATTGAAAGTGCAAATGGCGGCACCCTGTTTCTGGATGAGGTTGGTGAAATGCCGCCTCTGGTTCAGGTGAAATTGTTGCGTGTGCTGCAGGATCACAGGGTTCGAAGAGTGGGTGATGAGCGGAACAGACATGTGGATATACGTGTCATCGCCGCCACAAACCGGGATCTTGACCTGGATGTTCGGGCCGGCCGCTTCAGAGAAGATCTGTTTTACAGGCTGAATGTTGTCCCTATCCATATGCCCCCCCTGCGCCAGCACAGGGAAGACCTGCCGGAGCTTGTGGACGCCTTGCTATCGCGGCAATCGGATTCGGCTCCGGTGGTGACATCGGAGTTTCTTGAGAGAATAAAGAAGCTGGCGTTCATGGGCAATGTCCGCGAACTGGACAATCTTTTGCAGCGGCTTCTCGCCCTGTCCGATCATGACAGGCTGGATGCCGCTCTGCTGGGAGAGCTGCGTCGGGATGATTATCTGTTTGCGGAGATCTCGCTTGATGCGCTTGACCGTCGTGACATGAGTCTTGATGACTGGCTTAACTGGGCGGAGTGGAATCTTATTCAGCAGGCCATGGAGAAAGCGAATGACAACATTACCCGTGCCGCCGGCCTGTTGGGCATCAGTTTCCGTTCTCTGCGTTACAGGCTGCAGAAATTTGATATGACCAATACCGATGAGTGATGTTATTTTGCTTTCCTCGGCCGGTGTTCTTGGCCTTATTTTCGGAAGTTTTGCAAATGTCTGTGTGCATCGTTTCCCCAGGGGTGTCTCGGTTGTAACACCCGGTAGCCGTTGCCCATCCTGCGAGCATGCCATTGCCTGGTTTGATAATATCCCTCTGTTGTCCTACCTGCTACTGCACGGACGGTGCCGTTACTGTCAGAAAAAGATATCTACGCGTTATCCCCTGCTGGAGTTGCTGATGGGGCTCTCATGGCTGGGCCTTGCATGGCATTACGGTCTTACAATGGAATTGGCTTTGGCCCTGGCGCTTGTCAGCATGCTCTGGATCCTGACCCTGATTGATCTTGAGAAGGGGCTTCTTCCCGATATATTAACCCTTCCGGGCATTGTTATTGGTTGCATGTTTGGTCTCTGGTTTGGCCATTTCATCGATAGTATCATCGGTGCGGTTGCCGGTTACGGTTTTTTCTGGCTGGTGGCCAGGTTGTTTCTGCTGGCCACCGGTCGGGAGGGCATGGGTTATGGTGATTTCAAATTGCTTGCAATGCTTGGGGCGTTTTTGGGCTGGCAGGCGCTTCCCTTTGTCGTCTTCATGGCCTCATTGACGGGCGCCTTGATTGGCGGAATCTGTCTAATTCTCAGTCACAGGCATGTCAGGACAGAAATTCCGTTTGGTCCCTGGCTGGCTCTTGCCGGCGTGCTATGGATGCTGTGGGGACCCGAGTGGATTCACGCCTACCTTGTCTGGGTCACATGATGATGTGCTCTTCTATGGGGCAAGGCACTAGTGGAGATACGGCGGCGGTAGGCCTGATTGGTGGAATTGGCAGTGGGAAGAGCGCCGTGGCCAGGATGTTTGCCGCACTCGAAGTGCCGACGCTTGATCTCGATGATGTCGGAAGAAGTCTCACCGAACCGGGCCAGCCGGGGCTCGAATTGCTGGTTTCAGCTTTTGGACCACGGATTCTTCAAAATAATGGGGCGCTTGATCGCCAGAGACTTTCCTCGATCACCTTTGGCTGCGAGAAAAATCTGCAATGTCTGACCGATATCCTGCACCCGCTGATCTGGGAGAAGGAAAAGGTCTGGCTAAAGGGGGTCAGCGCGCCTTATGCGATCATTGAGGCAGTGGTTTTGCTGGAATCCGGAGCGGCGGGGCGCATGGATGCAATCGTGGCTGTCATAAGCAAGCTCGAATTGCGACGGCAACGCGTTAGATCGCGCGGGCATCCACCGCTTGCCGATTTTGAAAGTATTGTCAAACATCAGTGCCGGGATGAGGAACGAACCAATGCCGCGGATTACATTGTGTATAATAATGGCAGTCTGAATGAGTTGAGAAACCAGGTCATGCACACCCATCAGTTGTTGCTGAAACGCTATGACGCTGCACATGCGAGTCAGTAAGTATTTGACAGTATTTGGGCAGTAGTGTAGCAACGTTCTTCTGCCGGTTCCGGCAGGGTTCCCATTCATAATGACGATTGAATTAATATCGTCAATGCGCCCGAGGATGGGTTCCCAGGCCAATAGTAGATGCTGTAAGTTGTTGATTTTAAAATTCATAACCAAATATAATTCTAGTCCATAATCATGGAGATTCTATGCAATCAATGAAATCAGAAGAAATTCCGGAAGCGTCTGAAAGACATGCAGGGCCTATGGCTGTTTCGGTGAAGGAAGATGATCAGTCGGGAATCCTGGCAGGAAACAAAAACAGGCAACCTGAAAAATTATCGGGTCAGGGAAGGAAAAGCGAGCGGCCTATCCGATCCAGAAACTTCGGCAGGAATCGCCGGAAGAATGCAGAGGGCCCTGTGCGCAGAAGGAAGAACGAACAGAACAATGAGGAAATAGAGCAGAATATTGATCCGCACGAACGAGAAGGCATCCAGATGCACCTGCGCGAAGTATCAACCATGGAACCGCAGCAGTTACTTGAACTGGCCGATTCTCTTGGCGTGTATAACGCCGCTGGCATGCGCAAGCAGGAACAGGCGTTTGCCATTCTCAAGGCGCATGCGCTGAGGGGCGGAACATTGTACAGTGAAGGTGTTCTCGAAATCCTTCCGGACGGATTTGGCTTTCTGCGCTCACCCGAAGCGAATTACCTGGCTGGCCCGGATGATGTCTATGTATCCCACAACCAGGTCCGCCGCTTTTCTCTGCGTAAGGGAGATACCATTGCCGGCGAGATTCGGCCGCCAAGAGATAATGAACGATATTTTGCCATCAAGACCATTGATACCATCAATGGGGAAGATCCGAAGATCGCCAATACAAAGGTCCTGTTTGATAACCTGACCCCGCTGTATCCAAACCAACGCTTTCATGCGGAAGTCGTGGGCGCCAAAGATATCACCGGACGTGTTATTGATATCGTATCCCCTATTGGCAAGGGGCAGAGGGGGCTTTTGGTAGCTCCGCCTCGTACGGGCAAGACCATGATGATGCAGTCCATTGCTCATTCAATTGAGGCCAATCACCCCGAGGCAATTCTGATGGTGTTGCTTATTGACGAGCGCCCTGAAGAAGTCACGGATATGCAACGTTCGGTTAAAGGAGAGGTGGTCTCCTCCACATTTGATGAGCCTGCCCAGCGTCATGTTCAGGTTGCGGAGATGCTGATTGCCAAGGCCAAGCGTCTCGTAGAACACGGCCACGATGTGGTTGTCCTGCTGGATTCCATCACCCGCCTGGCGCGCGCCTACAATACGGTGGCGCCCTCTTCCGGCAAGATTCTTTCCGGCGGAGTGGATTCCAATGCCCTGCACCGTCCAAAACGTTTTTTTGGCGCCGCCCGGAATATCGAACATGGGGGTTCCCTGACGATTATTGCAACTGCGCTTGTCGATACGGGTAGCAAGATGGATGAAGTAATCTTCGAGGAATTTAAGGGCACGGGTAATATGGAGATCAAACTGGATCGAAAGCTTGTGGACAAGCGTGTTTTTCCGGCGATCGATATTGCCCCGTCGGGTACCCGTAAGGAAGAGTTGCTGACAGATCCCGGTGACCTGAGCAAGATATGGATTCTGCGCAAGATCCTGAGCCCGATGGGGACAGTGGATGCCATGGAATTCCTGCTCGATAAATTGAGGCAAACAAAGAGCAACGCGGAATTTTTTGAAAGGATGAATCAGTGATTCAGTCTCAGGCAATCCGCCAGGTTGTGAATGCGAGGGACTTGATAATCCCAGTCTGAAGAAGAAACGCTATCGGTAATCCAGGCGGTTTTTGCCCCCAGGTCTCTGGCAACTGCCAGATTTTTCGCCATATCATCCACAAGCAGGGTCCGGTCGGACTTGGTTTTTTCCCGTTCCAGCAGCATAGTGAATGTTTCACTGCAGGGCTTTGACCTGTAAGTGTTGAAACGGATGTCATAGATTGTGTCGAAATGGTGGCCTACATTGAGTGCTGCCAATACACATTGGGCATGTTCACGAATACCATTGGTATAGATGACCTTGCGTCCGGGGATGCGATCAAGCGCCCTGTCGAGTTCCGCATCGGGTTCCAGCATATGATGCACGCCGATGTTGTGAACATATTCGAGAAACGGCTCCGGTTCCATGCCATGATGCAGCATCAAGCCGCGTAACGTGGTGCCGTACTGTTTCCAGTAACGTAACCGCAACTCATTCGCTTTAGTCTCCTGAAGGCCCAGTTCGCGCGCGACAAATGCCGTCATACGCCTGTCCATGCGCTCAAACACGCCGTTGTCAGCGGCATACAGGGTGTTGTCGAGATCGATGACAACCAGGTCGAAGGGCATGGCCCCATGCTACCAGACTCATCATTCACAATCAGCCCGTAGAAAAGTGGCGATTCCCCTTCCATATTTATTGATGTATAGATTCGAATACTGACTTCGGGTAATGTCAGTATATCGATGATATTGGTATATATGTTTTGGCTGGATAGATGACGGATAAGATGCACAAGCTTCTCATCCTTGGTTGTGGCTATGTTGGAGAGAGGCTGGCAAAACCCTGCCTGGAACGTGGAATACGGGTGCTCGGTACAACACGCGACACCGATCGAGCAATGCGGTTAAAGACAGTCGGCATTCAGCCACTCCGGATTACAGCCCCTGTCGATATCCCTGGCGATATTCTGGGTGATATCGATGCCATACTGGACTCCATTCCCCTGGAACATACTCCAGATGGGTTAACAGCAGGTCAGCCGCATTGGACGCCAGTCATTGCCGGGAAGCTGAAAAGGTGCCGTTGGGCCGGATACCTCTCAACAACAGGCGTATATGGCGATGCGGAGGGAACCTGGGTGGACGAGACCTGGCCATGCAATCCGACAAGTCAGCGGGGCAGGGAACGTCTGAAGGCGGAAAAGGCATGGCTGAAATCCGGTCTGTCGGCGGAGGTATTTCGCCTAGCCGGCATCTATGGTCCGGGCCGTAACATTCTCCCGCGTCTGAAGGCGGGGGGATATAAGGCCGTGTGCTGGTCGCCGCCACACTATTCCGGACGGATTCACGTGGATGATATCGTGGCTGCCATCCTGGCGGCAATGGGCAGGCCCAGACCCGGAAGGATCGTCAATCTGTCCGATGACGAGCCATTGCCGCATGCGGATTATGTGTGCGAGCTGGCAGCCATGATCGGCGCTCCGGCGCCCATCCTGCTGTCGCCTGAGAAAGCCGAAAGGGCGCTGTCAGCAGCTGCCATGGATTTTTTCAGGGATAGCAAACGTGTCCGTAATCGGCTGATGCACCGTGAATTATTAGCTCACTTGAAGTATCCAAATTTCCGGACAGCGGTTACGGATCTGGTTTGAACCTAGGTTGAAGGGCATGCTATGCAAATAACCATGAGCGCTGATGACTTTAATCGTGTTGCAGAGGAAGAATTTGCAGCCCTTCCGGAGGCGTTCCATGCCGCAATTGACAATGTCGCCATCTTTATTGAAGAGTTTCCAGATGCGGAGACATTGGCTGGTTTGAATATGGGATCAGGCTACGATCTCCTGGGTCTGTATCAAGGATGGCCTTTGCCGGAGCGAGGCAATCAGTATGCCGGCCAGCTTCCTGACAGAATCAGACTTTACCGGCAGCCTATTCTTGCCTATTGCCGCGTCCATGATGATGATATCCACCATTGCATCCGTCACGTCCTGATCCATGAGATTGGCCACTATTTTGGCTTTTCGGATAGGGACATGGAATTGATTGAATGCCGGTAGGGTGCGCTTTTGCGCAACCGCTGTTATCTTTGGCCAAAGAATAATTCCGGAGGGAGATGCATTGTCAATTCTGGCGGGAAAAAAAGGTTTGATCCTTGGTGTTGCGAACGACAGGTCCATTGCCTGGGGTATTGCCCGGTCGGCCAAGAGGGAGGGCGCCGATCTTGGTTTTAATTATTTGGGGGAGGCGCTGGAAAAACGAGTTCGTCCTCTGGCCGAATCACTTGACTCCGGTTTCATTGAGTCCATGGACGTTGGCAAAGATGATCAGATTGATGCCTTTTTCAGCAGGGTGGAACAACATTGGGGCAAACTGGATTTTCTTGTACATTCCATCGCCTTTGCAAACAAGGATGCGCTAAAGAATCGCTTTGTTGATACCAGCCGGGAGGATTTTCGTATGGCCCTGGAGATCTCCGTCTACTCCTTTATAGCCGTGGCGCAGCGTGCCGCACGCTTGATGCAGCCGGGCGGATCGATCACGACTATGTCTTACCTTGGCGCCGTACGCGCCGTGCCCAACTATAACGTGATGGGCGTGGCCAAGGCGGCCCTGGAGGCCTCTACCCGTTATCTGGCCGCCGACCTTGGCCCTGATGGCATCCGGGTCAATGCTATTTCGGCCGGACCAATCCGGACTCTGGCCGCCTCCGGCATTGGCAATTTTCGCCAGCTCATGACCAAGGCGGCGCGTGGTTCGATGCTAAAACGCAATGTCACCCAGGATGAAGTGGGCGACGCGGCCGTATTTCTGCTTTCAGACATGGCTGCCGGCATCACCGGAGAGGTCCACTATGTGGATGCCGGGTTCCATATCGGAGCGGGCGATCCGGGCGAGCAATAGGAGATGTCCGGTAGCAGTTTCGGTCAGGTCTTCCGGCTGACAACAGCCGGGGAATCACATGGCCCGGCGCTGGCTGCCATTGTTGAGGGTTGCCCGGCCGGGCTTGAGCTTTCCGAAGCGGATATTCAGCCTGATCTGGATCGCCGGCGTCCAGGTAAATCGCGTTTTACCACCCAGCGTCAGGAAGCGGACAAGGTAGAGATCCTGTCCGGTGTTTTTGAGGGAAGGACTACCGGCTGTCCGATCGGACTACTCATTAGGAACACAGATCAGCGCAGCCGGGATTATACCGGAATCAAGGACAAATTCCGGCCCGGACATGCCGATATCACCTATTTTGAGAAATATGGTTTTCGGGATTACCGCGGGGGTGGCAGATCCAGCGCCCGTGAAACGGCCATGCGCGTTGCAGCCGGAGCCATTGCCCGCAAGTTGCTCAAACAGTCGGAAATCAGGATTCTGGGCTGGGTAGATCAGATTGGACCGGTTCGGTCCGATCCAGACCATTTTGATGAATCCGAGATCGCCAGCAATCCCATGTTTTGCCCGGATGCGGAGGCAGCGGAAAAGATGATGGCCTTTCTGGATCAACTCCGAAAGTCAGGGGATTCAATTGGCGCTGCCGTAGTAGCGGAGGCGCACGGCATGAGCCCCGGTCTTGGCGAACCGGTCTTTGACAGGCTCGATGCCGACATTGCCAAGGCCATGATGTCTATCCCGGCCGTCAAGGCCGTGGAGATCGGAGACGGCATCGCCTGCGTGGAGGCCAGAGGCTCTGAATTTGGAGATGCCATCCGTGCCAGCGGCTTTGTCAGCAATCATTCCGGAGGAATCCTGGGCGGTATATCCGATGGCGATACCGTGCGCGTGCGTCTGGCATTGAAGCCGACGTCATCCATCCTGATTCCCAGGCCGACCATTGATATTCACGGTAATGAAACCGAGATTGTTACCAAGGGTAGACATGATCCCTGTGTCGGCATTCGCGCCGCACCCATTGCCGAGGCAATGCTGGCCCTGGTGCTGGCCGATCATCTACTACGTCACCGCGCCAGCAGGCTATCTCCTTCCTGATTCACGCTCTTCCTGGGATTTGTAAAGAATTTCATTGATGTTCGACCCATTGCTATCTGGAATATGGGGCTCTTTATTCTGATAGAGGGTCATTTACTCCATTTCTGATCTTGTCATGGGGGATCTATGAGTTTTTACACCTTGAATGGCCAGCTGGTTCAATCGTTATCCGTCAAACAGATGCAAGCAGTCGACCATATTGCCATGGGAAAAACAGGCACTTCCTTGAACGAGATGATGGAAAGAGCAGGCGTCAGTTTGGCCCAGTTCACCTGCGAACAATGGCCGCGGGGAAGCAGGGTGGGTCCTGTGATTGTCCTGGCGGGGCCCGGCCACAATGGCGGCGGTGGCATTTGCGCTGCATATCATCTTATATCCATGGGTGTGTATGTCTGTCTGTGTCTGAGCGTTCCGGAAGAACAGCTTTCCGAGGCTGCCGCCAGTCAACTCAGCCGCTTTGATAAGGGTGGCGGAGTTCGGATAGAGGCTGGAGATCTGAGTGGTTTTAAACCGTTTTTAGTCCTGGATGCCCTGATCGGTTACGGCCTGAACGGATCCCCCCATGGCGTAACGCTGAATCTTATTGAGTGGGCCAATACCAGTGAGGCGCCGATTCTGTCGCTGGACATACCATCCGGGCTAAATGCCGATACAGGACTACCATCCAATGTATGTATTCATGCCAGACAAACTTTGACTCTTGCCTTGCCAAAATACGGGCTGTTTGCCGGTGAATACGTGGGTGAGCTCTGGCTGGCGGATATCGGTATAGGTGAGGATGTTTATCAAAGGTTGGGGCTCAATATTTATGATCCCTTTGCAGGCACCGCAAGGATTCGATTGAAAACCAAAACAGGTGAATCGCCTATTTTACCGGGGAACACGCTGCACTAACCTCTGAAAATTTTCCGCAAGGCCTGCTGGCCTGCCAGTTGATGCATCAGGGCCATGCCAACGTGGCCAAAAAGAAAGACCCACATCAGTGTGGCCAGGGCGTCATGGCAACTCTTCACAAACTGGATCGGCGCCTCCATGCTACCGTCTGTATGTGTGCCCAAAAAAACGACCATGCCTGAAAGTCCGAGAGCAAGGGCCAGACAAATACCGAGGCCATGAACAGTGGCCGCAATGACATTTTTTTCGTCCAGTGACTTTAATTTCCCGTGCAGCCACAGAGGCAACTCATACCTGAGATCATGGATTAACAACTGCCGGCCCTTGGCGGACAGCCAGGGAAACAGACGCTCTTTTTCCTCACCTGTATCACCAAGCAGGGACATGAGACGCAGCCCGAGAAGAATCAAAACAATAAAACCATTGAATTGATGAAGGATAAGGAACAACTTTTCTATCGAGTCAGGGGGAGGGTGGTGAGGTCTCAGGGGCCTCATGAGTTGTGCGAATAATAGCTGTAGAACAATCGTGGAAGCAATGCAGAGATGTAGTATTCGAGTGTACCGGTCATATTTCACGCTGTTACATCTAATCAGACCAGATCCCGAATGCAAGACCTGATCTCGATCATCCTAGAAACCTCACTTGGGAGTGTGTGCAGAGTGGAAGGTATTGATTCGGGGCATCCATGCCCCTCTCCCTTCGGGCGG
>CAZQZF010000060.1:2859-9946 GCA_964597745.1 uncultured Zetaproteobacteria bacterium | reverse complement strand
TATGATTTGGGTTCAGGCGACCTGTTATGGGTGCATGAGGGACGTACGGCGGCTGAAACAGCGGCGCGAGCGGGTGTCCGTATTCTTCTCCTGCCATGTTTCGGTAGCGAATCGGTTGGGTCAGCAGCTCGTCGTTCAATGTGTTACTGAAATCGAGAATCAGGGCATCAAGGCGCTCACGGGTGGCGGTGATCGGCGAAATCGTCGAACAGGATATCGTTAGCGTGATGCTCTCCATGAATTCCACATGCGGACCACGGCAATACGTTTCAGTGCCGCCATCCATCGTTTAAGCAGGGGAGGGAGGCCGTGATGAGCCACGTCCACGATGCCGGTGCGTGGCGATTTAAGAACAATCGTTGTGGCGCAGGCATGGCGCAGCACGCGTTTGGGGATGTCGCCCAGCAACAGGCGCTTGAACCGTGGCTGGCTGGCGGCGCCCAGAATCAACAGATCGAAGCCATTTGCTTCCGCCAGGATGGTTGCTGCCACGGAGCGTCCGGCAATTGTCCGACACTCCACTTTAGCGCCCTCCGATCCTTCGAGCAGGGAGGCGAACAAAGTTTCGGCGCCTCGCTCTGCTTCCGCTCTGGTGGGTGTGACATGTAACAGGGTCACGCTGCAAACTGGCTTGCAAATGGCTGCAATACGACGAGCAAAGAGGATGACTTGCCGATTGCTGGGGCCGAGGCTCACCGGCACAAGGATGTGTCGAATCGCCCCCTTTCCCACAGTCCGGACTACAGCCACGGCGCACGGCGGCGTGGTCAGGAGAGGATCAATAATTGAGCCGAATAACCGGCCTCGCCCGGCGGACGGGGACGTATAACGGAGCAGTATAAGGTTGGTTTCATTTTCACGGGCTGTATCGCGGATGGCGTCGACCACGTTGCGACTCAAGCGCACCACGCTGTGCATTGACACATCCTGACCATCCGCGATCTTCCGCACCGGATCGATGCGCTTGCGCGCCCGCTCAATGAAACGCTTTCCTTCACTCAAACTCAGGGGACCCGGTATGCAGATTACGTGCAAGGCCAGCACTTCACCTTCCTCTGCTTTGGCGATCATCGCCGCCAGTTTTCCCAGTGCTTGTGCGTCACTTTGAAGCTCTACCGCTACCAATACGGAGAAATTTCGACTGGTATGCACCTCTTCAAACACCACCTCGGCGCGTTTCTCGCGCGCCTCTTCCCTGGCGAAATGAGCGAAGTAGAGCAGCGCCCCTGCCATAATCCAGGCCCCTGCCACATACCAGACCGACGGGCTATAGGCGAACAGGTGCATGGCCAGCAAGGCATTGCCAGCCATGGCCGTCAGCGGCAGCAACGGCACCCATGGCATGGTGTAAGGGCGGTTCATTTCAGGTCTTTGGCGACGCAGCGCGAGCAGTGTCATATTTACCTGCATAAAAAGAAAAAGAAACATGAGGCTGCCAGCGGCGGCGGCCTGATCGATGGGAAAGAATTCGGCCATGGCCAACATCAGAAATCCACAGGCCAGGACGGCCACCCAGGGTGTGCGCCGCTTAGGATGCAGGCGTGCTATCCAGTCAGGCATATGTCCCTCTCGACCCATGGCAAAGGCGACGCGGGAGGCTGAATACATGGTGACATTCAAGGCTGAGGCCGTGGCTGCCAGACCGCTGACAAGCAGCAACAGACTGCCCAGCTTGGGGGTGAACACGTGTTGCGCCGCTTCAACTACGGCCATTTCCTTTAATGTACCAAGATATGCATGAGGGCTAAGACCAGAGGGCGGCGTCACCAGCCCGAAGGTGACCAACGCTACGCCAACATACAGGATAAGCACCATCCCGATGGAGAGGAAGATAGCGCGCGGCAAGGTGAGTTTCGGATTCTTTACCTCCTCACCGGATTGGGCAATAATTTCGAAGCCTTCGAAGGCAACGTAGGTCAAGCCCATGGCCGCCAGTATGCCGCCCATGCCGTTAGGTAGAAAATCGACTGCAATGCGGTGGGTTGCCGCGGGCTCATGCCCAAGGATAATGAGACCGGACAGTACAAACAGACCAAGCACAAGCACCTTGGACAGGGTGACGATATTGCCAACCCGCGCGGCTTCAGTGGCGCCAAGCATGTTAATGCCGGTGAAGATCATGATGATGAATATTATAAAGACACCGCCCAGGGCGGCAGCGCTCAACCCCATGGCGGGCAAGCCAAGCAACAACCAGCTTTCGGAGGCAAAGCGAGCGAAAGCCAGGGCATACAGGGCGCCTGCGGCGATATAGGCGAACAGACTCATCCAGCCGGCAAGAAAACCATTCGCGCCTCCCATGCCTTTCTGGACAATGGCATAACCGCCGCCGGCGCGCGGCAGGGCGGCAGCGAGTTCGGCGTAGGCCATGGCGGTGGGTAGCGTCAGTAGGCCATTTAGGATGAATACCAGCACCACGGCGGACCCGGCAAGGCCGGCGGCGATGCCGGTGAGGGCAAAGATACCGGCGCCGATCATGCCGCCGATACCGACCATGGTGGCGGAGAACAGGCCCAGGTTCCGGCTCAGGCTTATACGTCCCATGGCCTCTCCAGTCGTGTCGTCAATCGTTCAGTCAGGCTTGATGACTTCGCAAGAAGTCATCAGAGCGCCCACGGATGGGCGCGCAAATCAATGACTTGCATCGCAAGTTCTTGATTTGTAAGGAAAGTGAAAACCGCGCTTTTCGCTTTGCGTGGAGTAAAAAGGCCACGGATGGACTTTTTACGACTTCATCAGGCTTGGGGTTCGGCGGAATCTTCTGAATGTCCATTTTACACGATATCTTCCGTATGCGGTTTGCTTTCCAGCGCTGCCTGACGAGGTTGGTCAAATTCCGGCGGGGCCACCGTCAGAATACGGTTACCCGTGACGCTGATGGCCCAGGCGCCAATGGGGGCGGTTAGCAGGATGCTCAACACGGCGGCGGCCAGGATAATCTCACCCGGTCCGGTATTCATCCCACTGGCGGCCATTGCGGCCAATGGAGCGGCGCCGATCGCCGCCTGCACCGTGGCCTTGGGGATGTAGGATATCACGACAAATACACGTTCGGAAAATGTTAGATTGCTGCCCAGCAAGCAGATATAGGTTCCGAAACTTCTGCCCACCAGCCCCAGCGCAATCAAGGCCGCGCCTGCCAGCCCTGTCTGTAACGCCACATGAATGTTTACCTGGGCGCCGACCATGGTGAACAGGAGAATTTCAGCAAAGACCCATATTTTGCCGAACTTTGTCGATAGTTCATGAGCCTGGTGTTCACGTTTTTCCAGGATGATAAAGCCGATAGCCATGACCGCCAGCAGCGCCGCGAAGGGAATGACCCCCTCCATGCGGTGTTCCAGATCCACCAGAAGAATGGAAACACCCAGCAGGATCAGAGTCTTCTTGGTTGCGCGAGGATTGTAACGATCAAACATCCGGTACAGAATCCAGCCAACCGCCAGTCCCACGGCAATGCCGAGAACAATAGCGATGGGGATGCCAGCCAGCTTCCAGACAATGCTGAGATGCTGGCCAGTATACATACCTATCAGTACGCTGTAGATTACAATTACAAACACATCGTCAATGGATGAAGCGGCTAATACCATGGTGGGGATACCCTTTTCCGCCCCCATGCGTTTCTGCATGAAGTCGATCATCAGTGGAACGACCACGGCCGGTGAAACGGCGCCCAGAATAGAACCCAGAATGGCAGATTCCATATAGGTCAGTGGCAGGAAATGGGGTCCGAGAATAGCGATGGTGGCGCCTTCGAACAGGGCGGGGATGGCCGACAGAAGCATGACCATGCGCCCGACGCGATTCAGGGTGTCACGGCTGAGTTCAAGCCCCGCCCGCAGCAGAATGACGATCAGAGCGATCAGCCGCAGATCCGGTGAAATAGCCAGCAGGTTGGGAGAAAGCAGGCCCAGCACATAGGGGCCGAAGACAATGCCGGCAAGCAGCATGCCGATTAGACCCGGCACTCTAAGTTGCCGGAAGCCCCAGTCCACCAGCAGACAAATAATAATGAGTTCAGCGATACCTACAGCCATACGATGCTCCTTCCATGCGATGGATTCTGACAGGAGTCATTAGCTCGGTAGCGACAAGGGAACTCCATCCCTGTTTGTTGCGGGCGAAGCAGACCATATCTATTCCAGGATTGCAAACGATGGAATCGAAGCCGGTCAAACACTGTCTGATCGTACTTTAACCATTCGAACTTCCGATCCCGGCTCTCCGAGCGAGCCCGCAGGCGCAACAACCTTGCCATCCACCGAGATTGTCAGGGCGCCAGCCCTGCCTGCTGAAATGTAAATGAACCCTTTCTGTTTCAGTCTGGCTGTCTCCCCTGGCTTCAACAGAAAGGTCCTGATCCGTTTCTTGTTCTTGTCAAATACGCGCAACAAGACTTGAAGTTTGTTCGCTTTAAAGCTGTATTGATGCAGAACGGGCGATACCTTTTCCACCTTTGCCTTCTCTCCGGAATCTGTCGGAGAGGTTCGTTTCGTATTGGTCCGCGCCATACCTTTAGAGACGTCTGCATGGTTGACCCGAATGTCATCAGGTGATGGTTCCGCCGAAGTGGCTGGTTTATCCATGGCAGGAGTTCGGGCCTCGTCATGGGATGAAAAGAGATTAAAGATCAGTAATAACAAGAGAAAAGAGATACCGGAAGCCACAGCCCAGAATCTCTTTGGCGCGATGGGAGGGTCGGGGAAGGTGTGAGGGCTGGTGAGCCGGTAATCACTCGTCTTCAGGATCGCCAGTTCATCCCTGATGTCAACGCCCAGATAACGGGCATACTGAATTAAAAACCCGCGGGCATAAAACTTCCCCGGAAGAGCGGACCAATCCCCGGATTCCAGGCCCTGGAGATATTCCCTGTTTAGTTTTAGATCAGTGACCGCCTTAATGAGCCCTATCTTCCTCTCATTCCTGGCCTGTATCAGAAGTGTTCCGAGATGCCGTTTGAAATCCTCACCAGTAGATTCCATTTCGGAATCCACAGGATTTTCCTGCACTATTTGCGCCCCCTCTTCATACTACGAATGGTCTCCTGCGCCCAGGCCCGGTCCATGGGCAGGGAAGTAATATCACGAAAGTGTTCAAGACGTTTAATGGCTTCGTACTTTCTGTCTGATTTAACAAGAAGTGCAATCATGCCTTCCATGGCCGCCCGATTTCCTGGCCGTTCCATCAGCAATGTTTCGTAAACAGCCAGGGCGAATTCAGGCCTGTGATAACGGTTAAATGCCTCCGCTTCCTTCAGGCGTGAAAAGGTTTGCTGATTGTTGAGCCGACTGGCCTGGCGGTATGCGGCAATGGCCTCATTGAATTTTCCCTGGGCCAAAAGGGCGTCGCCTAGATTAATGTAGGCTGTATCCGGGTTCCTGTAAGTGGGAAACTTCAAGGCCTGGCGCAGATATTTTTCAGCCTTTCCGGGTTGTTTTTTTTGTAGCAGCAGGCTGGCATAATTATTGTAAGTTCTGGGAGCAGGATCATTGTCCATGGCGCGTTCATAATAATCCCCTGCCTTGTCAAGGTCACCGCGCATGCGCCAGGCAAGTCCCATCGCATCCAGAATATCACTTCTGTCCGGCGCCAGATCAAGAGCGGTCCGCAACTCAAGAAATGCCTTGGGAAGCTGCTGTTTGCGCAGGGCCTCAATGCCAATCTGGTAATGGATGTCAGCGCTCCTGGCCTTTCTTTCGGGACTCAATTCCGGCTTGATAGTCGTACAGCCGGCCAGTGTCAGTATGCATATGAAAACAACGGATATTATTTTCATAAAAATCGTTCAACCAGGGCATGGATTGGTCGCAGGTCTTCATCATGCCTCTGGTGAAGATCTGCCAGAATGGCATGTTCCAGCGCCTGGTTACAGCCGCAGGGGCATGCAACATCTTCATCCGGCGCCTGTTCAAAGAAGATGGACAGCATCTTGATTGCATTGCGGACGTTGTTTCGCATGATCTCCAGAATGGCGGTTACGCTGACCGCCTCCTCTTCCTGATGCCAGCAGTCGTAATCAGTACTCATGGCAACGGTGGCGTAGCAGAGTTCGGCCTCCCTGGCCAACTTGGCCTCGGGCATATTGGTCATGCCGATCACATCCATACCCCGTGACCGGTACAATTCCGATTCCGCCCGAGAGGAAAACTGTGGGCCCTGCATGGCCAGATAAACTCCTCCCGGATGAGTTTGAATATCCAGTCCCTGACAGGCGGAAAGCAAACGTTTTTGCAGGCGGAGGCATACCGGATCGGCCATAGATACATGCGCTACAACGGGGCCATCGAAAAAGGTGGAGGGGCGGCCATGCGTCTGGTCAATAAACTGATCCACCAGGATAAAATCTCCCGGTGCAATGTGTTCACGCAGGCTGCCTACGGCGGATATGGAGATAATCTGTTTTACACCGGCCAGTTTCATGGCATAGATATTGGCCCGGTAGTTGATCCTGTGCGGGGGCAGATGGTGCCCCTTGCCGTGCCGGGACAGAAAGGCGACTTCATGGTCATGTATCCGGGCCAGAACAATGTCATCCGAGATTTCGCCAAAGGGCGTTTGCGGCCTCAGCCGTTCAATAACATCCAGGCCTTTGATCTCATACAGGCCACTGCCTCCAATAATACCGGTGCGCGCTGACATCATTTTCTCCTAAGTTGGTGATCAATGCATAATACGGGTTAGGCTAAAGCACGAGGCTGCCTACAGGAAGGCTCTATGGCAAAATGACCATATCTTCTCCTAGCAGTCTGTCGGACTTATGATGAATTTACTGTGCCTGCCTGTGCGGGCGAGCCGCACGCAGACAGGCGGCAGGGAAGCGGCCCAAAATATCCTGATTTTTCGTTACATAGTTACCACTATGCGCCTCAAAATCATGCTATTTTTGTCTCGCTTCCCTACCTGCTCGCTACAATCCCCCTAAGTCCCAGACTGCTAGGGTATTGTCTTGATGGCGCGCGAGGTTTATGTTAATCTCCGATTGGTAATATTCGGTTCATACGCCCGTAAACGCGTGCAATCTTTGAAGGGGAGACGTCATGCATCATCCGGCAACAGGGGTATCGGAATAGTATATGAGCGGGGA
>CAZQZF010000060.1:0-2759 GCA_964597745.1 uncultured Zetaproteobacteria bacterium | reverse complement strand
GAGACGTCATGCATCATCCGGCAACAGGGGTATCGGAATAGTATATGAGCGGGGAATTGCTTTTGGCCGGCGTTGTCAAAAATGCGCGGGAAGTTCACATCCTGATGATCGGTGCGGGCCGCGGCGCCAGCGCCTTGCTGGAGGTGTTTCCGCGCTATCACTGGGTGCATCTGGACGCGATCGCCGATATCAATTCGGAGGCGCTTGCTTTCCCCCTGGCTGAAGCACAGGGCATTGCCTGCCAGACGAATATCGATCAGGCGCTGGCCGGATTTCATGGCGATCTGGTGGTGGATGTCACCGGTGATCCGGAGATGGACGCCCGTCTGAAGGCATGGTCGGGCCAGGCGCATGCCGAGGTGATTTCCGGAAAGTCGGCCAGACTTCTGTTTGATATGAGTTGCCATCAGATTTCGGATCGCACAAGTATCCATGCACTGAATACGCATATGACCTTGCTCGACTCCCTGCTTGAAATCTCCATGGAGTTGAGCCGCCGCTCACCCCTTTCTTCCATCGCTGAAAAGGCGCTTAAAGGCGTCTACAGGCCCGCCATGGCCATCAAGGGACTGGCGGTCATGCTTGATAATGGGATTGAGTCAGCCGAAATCGTGGGCGCGGTGGGTGTGGAGAGGCCCGCGGCAGGCATGCCCATGCCGTTACTGCGGCGCCTGTGCGCCGGGTTGTCCATGGATGTTCACTTCAAGGTCTTGCCCGAACCATTACGCATGGATCTGCCATCCGGTCAGGCGCCGTTCAATGTTATCCTGCCATTCTGGCGTGACCAGCAACTCTCCGGAATGCTGTTGTTCGCCATTCCCGGCGAGATTGGACCGGAACAGAAACATGTGATGGATATCGCATCCACTCATCTGCGCATCGTTACGACCACGCTGGATCAATATAAGAGGTTGGAGCGTATGGCCGCGCTTGACCCTCTGACCGGCGTCTACAACCGCCGCATGTTCAAGAAAAAACTTCAGAAGGAGGTTACGCGATGTCGGCGCAACAAACACGGGCACCTGAGCTGCGCCTTTATTGACATGGACGATTTCAAGTCCATCAACGATCATTACGGCCATCTGGCCGGGGATGAGATTCTGAAGCATGTGGTAACATGCATCCGGCAATGCATCCGCGGATCCGATACCATCGCCCGCTATGGCGGCGATGAATTTGTTTTGCTGCTACCCTCGGATCGTTCGGATGATGTCGCCCATGTTCACCACATCGGCAAACGGATACTGGAACGGATAGCCACTATCCCCACGGCAGCCTATCCGGATATTTCCATCAGCGCCTCAATGGGCATGGCAACCCAGTCCGCATCCGTCATTGACCCGGCGGCGCTGATTAAACAGGCGGATGAGGCCGCCTATCAGGCAAAAAACTCCGGCAAGTGTCAAATGAAGAGCGTGATGAATATCCGGTCAAGCTGATTTTTCCATGGCAGGAGAGCGTAGCAGTGCATACGGACGACCGACGAGGGATTCGTTGCGAACAAAGGAGCCAGTGAGGGCGCGGCAGTATTTATGAATAGTCCAAGTTAGAGGCCTTGAGTTGGCCGCATGCTGCCATGATATCCTGTCCCCGTGATCTGCGGACAGTGGCGCGGAGTCCGATATCCGTCAGTTTCCGGGCAAATTCGTTGATCTTCGATTCGGGAGTACCTCGATAAGGACTGCCCGGATAGGGATTGAAATGGATCAAGTTCACACGTTCCCGTTCCGGACTGACAAAATCGGCCAGTGCAGCAAGGTCTTCGCTACGGTCATTGACGCCATTCAGCATGACATATTCAAGGGTGATGTGGCGTTGTCTGCCAAGTGGGTACTGATTCAGACAGAGGCGCAAATCGGCAAGCGGATATTTTCTGTTGACCGGGACCAGCTGATCACGCAGGACATCCTCCGCCGCATGCAGGGAGATCGCAAGATTGACAGGATAGGCTTTGCCCAGCCGTTCGATGGCAGGAATCAGGCCTGAAGTCGAGACGGTCAATCTCCTGCGGGACAGACCAATACCATCGTTTTTCATCAGTACCGAAAGGCTGTCATGCAGGCCCTTCTCATTAGCCAGGGGCTCGCCCATGCCCATATAGACCACATGCGTAACAATACCTGCATAATCTGCATGGATGGGGTTTTCCCTGAGGTCGCATTTGACAGCGAGGACCTGGGCCACAATTTCTCCGGCGGTCAGATTGACCTCAAACCTCTGGGTTCCGGTGAAGCAGAAAGGGCAGTTGAACACACATCCGGCCTGGGATGAAACGCATACCGTTCCGCGACCTGTTTCGGGGATGAAAACCGTTTCAATCTCCCGGCCGGAGGCGAGAGAGAAAAGGTACTTACGGGTTCCATCCCGGCTGATCAGGCGTTTTTCCATCGTTAACGGTTGGCAATCCAGATCCTGTTTCATGGCGGCGATTAACGGCGATGGCAGGTTGCGCATCGTGTCCGGATCAAGGACACCCTTGTTTCGCCACTCCATAATCTGTTTTGCCCGATAAGAAGGTTGCCGCCATTTCTGCATGCAGGCGATCAATTCGGCGGTTCGCATGGCCGGAAGCTGTATCTTGTCAGGTTGATTGGGTGGCATAGCGGATAATCATAGTCTGAGTGCGTAGATGCTACAATATCCGTAGCTTTTGTACCTGTCCATGTCAGGCAGTAGGCTGCACGTCCTATGCGGCATCATCTCTTACCTGTAGCGATTTCTCGAGCTGATTTTGAAACAATGTATTCCCTGGTAAAGGC
>CAZQZF010000059.1:0-10115 GCA_964597745.1 uncultured Zetaproteobacteria bacterium | reverse complement strand
TCAAATCAATACCTTCCACTCTGCACGCACTTCCAACTGCTTTTTCTAGGATTATTCTTATCATCATCCCCGTTCAAACGATTAAGGATAACTTTAGGCTGAAAAGAAGGCCATACCTCGCTAATTAAAGCGTATTCCTCGCACAAACAGGAATTAACTCTGGGCCGGATGAGCGAGAAAACATAGATTATTCCAGGTTTAGTTGGTCAAGACAGTGCCCGATAGCGGCGCATCAGGACGCGCAGGTCTTCCCAGACTCGGCGCTTCTGACCGGGAGAGCGTAGCAGATAGGCCGGGTGGTAGGTAACCCAGACAGGAACGCCCCTGTACTCATGCCATCTTCCCCGCAGGGAGGCAAGCGGTGCCTCTGTTGACAGGACATTCTGGGCTGCGATCCGTCCCAGAAGGCAGACGATTCTGGGTGAAATGGTCGCCCACTGGCCGTCAAACCATTGTGAACAGGCCAGAACCTCATTGGGTCTGGGATCGCGATTCTTCGGCGGACGGCATTTAACCACATTCATGATGTAGACCATGGATCGGTCCAGGCCAACTGCGTCCAGCATACGGTCCAGAAGTTTTCCCGCCCTGCCAACGAATGGCTCCCCCTTCAGATCCTCTTCCCTGCCGGGGGCTTCGCCAATGAAAACAATGTCCGCCTGAGGATTGCCGACTCCGAAAACAACCTGAGTTCGACCTTCCGCCAGATCACATGCCGTGCAATTCGATGCCTGCCGGGCAATCTGTTCGAGGCTAGGAGTTGCGGAGATAGTCGTTACCTTGCACGGGGTCGGCACCGGAGTGATTAATCCAATGGTCTTGAGATAGAATTGAAGAAACTCGGACAAAGAATTCTTTTATCATTTAACCTGCGCTTATCCGCAGGTTAAATGATAAAATGCCGAACAGCCGACTTAGCCCCCAGATAGACGGGTACTCGTTGATGCAGGGCCTCCGGTTCAACATCAAGAACAGGTATGAACCCGGTATGGGCCTGACCACCGGCCTGTTCCATCAGAAATCCCATGGGAATGGCCTCATACAGCAACCTGAGCTTGCCATTCCTGTTTTTTGCATCCGCCGGATAAAGAAAAACACCCCCCTTGAGCAGGGTGCGATGTATATCGGCGACCATGGCCCCGGCATAGCGCATACCGAGCTTTTCCATATGACGGGCGGAGACAAGCCGGTCCGCCATGCCATGCAGCCATTGAGCGGAATTCGCCTCATTGACGGAATAATACCCTCCCGACTGCGGGATCCGCATATCCGGATGACTTAATTCAAAACGCGCATCATTCGGATTGAACGTATAGCCGTTCACTCCCGAACCGGCTGAGCACACCAGCATGGTGGCCGGCCCATACAGGACATAACCGGCCGCCACTACGTTATGGCCGATTTGCAGGACATCGGAAACATCAGGGGGTTGCGTATTTGGCGTCTTGCGTTTGACGATCGAAAAGATCGTTCCAACAGGGCCATCGACATCCAGATTGGAAGAACCATCCAGGGGATCCACCAGAACCAGCCAGTCAGCAGAGGCATATTCCTCTATGAGGCATAGCTCCTCCTGCTCTTCAGAACCGACGGCGCAAACATGCCCTGTGGAACGCATCTGATCCAAAAAAATTTCATCAGACAAAATATCCAGTTTCTGCTGCTGCTCGCCCTGGACATTTTCAGAACCGGCCACGCCGAGGGCGCCACGAAAAACCGCGCCTCTTAGCAGGTAAGCAATCTCGACGGCAGCCCTGCCAATACCCTGAATAATAGGCATCATGGCAGCGCCGTCGCTCCCCTCTCCGGCGATCCTGCTTAGCGTGTTATCCATTGATATCTCCTGAGTAAGGCCTCTGCATTACATCATATGTCAGGAGCCTCTTGCAAAACTCGTGAGCGGCGATTGGCTTCCCCACTTCGGCCCATTTCCGAGCTGTAATTTCGCTCCATGGAACCACCATGTACCTCATTCCATCTCGAAAATGGACTCGAAGTGGGATTGCCACTCATCCACCCAGAGTTTTGCAAGAGGCTCCAGGATAGTCATTTTTCAGAGCGGACCTGAAACGCAGACTTGCTTAAAGTATGTAATTGAATAAACCCGGACGGTTTATTCCAAAATGATATATGGCGGAGCGGACGGGACTCGAACCCGCGACCTCCGGCGTGACAGGCCGGCATTCTAACCAACTGAACTACCACTCCAGATGGTGGGCGAAACAGGGATCGAACCTGTGACCTACGGTGTGTAAAACCGTTGCTCTCCCAGCTGAGCTATTCGCCCTTTCGGGCGGATAACTCAATCCACCCTCTACATATTTATTTTACGGCATCCTTCAGGGCCTTGCCAGGCTTAAATTTCGGCGCCTTGGATGGACCAACGTTGATGGTCTCACCAGTACGCGGATTGCGGGCAGTGCGGGCGGCGCGATGGCTCACTGAAAAGGTGCCAAACCCGACAAGACTGACACTCCCGCCATTGCTCAGGGTATTGCTAATTCCACCGATAACCGCATCCACAGCGCTGGCGGCGACAGTTTTTGACAGATCGGCCGCTTCAGCCACATGATTTACTAATTCAGATTTATTCAATTGCTTCCTCCCTGATTTGATGAAATAGGATTGGGGATTTAAGCGGTTTACCCCCCAGGCTGTCAACCGATTTTTTCACTTATCAGCCATTCCGGCCTGGTATTGCAACAGAAAGTTACAGGAAAACTTTCAATGTAGTCCCCTAATCCGACCTAGCCGGAACCAAGCAGGGAGAATTTAACCACAAACCTCCACATAGTGACTTTATGGTAAATTCTTATCTGCGTTAATCTGCGTCTGAATAGATTCTGGCTAATGCGTCCTTGCCGAATCCCCGTTACCTCGAACTCCTGCAATAGACATCGGTATAAACTTTGGCATGGCCCGCATACCTTCAGGTATATGCAGCAATGCCTGTTCCAGAACCTCATCCATATTGGACACTGTTTTAATTTGGAGTCCACAAACAATATTCTCCGGAATCTCCTTCAGATCCTTGGCATTTTCCTCGGGAATGAGTACCAGGGTCAGCCCTCCGCGGCGAGCGGCAAGGAGCTTTTCCTTCAATCCGCCGATAGGTAACGCCTTGCCTCGCAGGGTAATTTCCCCGGTCATGCAAACATCTTTCCTGATTGCAATTCCGGTAAGAGCAGATGTGATGGAAGTGGCCATAGCCAGGCCTGCCGATGGCCCGTCCTTGGGAATGGAGCCTTCCGGAACATGTACATGGATATCCACCTTCTGATGAAAATCAGGGTTCAGACCCAGTGTCACAGCACGTGAACGCACATAAGTCAGGGCTGCCTGCACTGATTCCTGCATCACCTCGCCAATCTGTCCGGTGATGGTCAGTTTCCCCTTGCCAGGCATGAGCGCTGTCTCAATCTGTAATAATTCACCACCAACCTCGGTCCAGGCCAGTCCAGTGATAACACCCACCTGATTTTCTTGCTCCGCAATACCAAAGCGGAAACGCTGAATGCCAAGATAGCGTTCGAGATCGCTGGATTGCACCGATACCGATATATTTTTCTTCCCGGATTTCACTACCTCCATGGCTGCCTTCCGGCATATTTTGGCCAGTTCGCGATCCAGATTGCGCACCCCTGCCTCCCGCGTGTAGTAACGGATAATATCAATCATGGCTTGTTTACTTATCTTAAGCCGCGCAGCACTTAAACCATGCGCCCGAAGCTTTTTAGGTAACAGATGCTGCGTGGCGATTATAAGCTTTTCGTCCTCGGTATAGCCTGGGATGCGGATCAGCTCCATGCGATCACGTAAGGCCGGAGGAATGTTCAGGGTATTCGCTGTGGTAATAAACATGACTTCGGAGAGATCGTAATCCATATCCAGATAATGATCATTGAAGGCATGATTTTGCTCGGGATCGAGCACCTCCAGCAGCGCTGAGGCCGGGTCGCCGCGAAAGTCCGTCCCCATCTTGTCCACTTCATCGAGAAGGAACAGCGGGTTTTTGGTCCCGGCCTTTTTCATTGACTGAATGATCTTACCCGGAAGGGCGCCGATATAGGTCCGCCGGTGGCCGCGTATTTCGGCTTCATCCCGGACCCCTCCAAGACTCATGCGTACAAATTTCCGGTTGGTTGCCCGGGCAATAGATTTTCCAAGGGAGGTCTTACCGACCCCGGGCGGGCCTACAAAGCACAAAACAGGACCTTTCATCTTACGGACCAGCCTAAGCACAGCCAGATATTCCAGGATCCTCTCCTTCACCTTTTCAAGACCATAATGATCGGCATCCAGAACCTCTGCCGCTACGGCCAGATCCCGCCGCACACGCGTGCGTTTCCGCCAGGGGATGGATACCAGCCAATCGATATAATTCCGGACGACAGTGGCCTCGGCGCTCATGGGAGGCATCATTTTCAACTTTTTGAGTTCAGACTCGGACTTGGCAAACGCCTCCGCCGGCATCCCGGCGGCCTTGATGCAGGCCTGCAATTCGACCAGGTCGCCCTGACCGTCCTCATCGCCAAGTTCCTTTTGAATCGCCTTGATCTGCTCTCCCAGATAATACTCGCGCTGGCTCTTTTCCATTTGTTTTTTTACACGGCCGCGGATACGTTTTTCTATCTGAAACAGATCCATTTCTTCTTCCATCAGTCCATAAAGCCGTTCCAGCCGATCGATAACGCCGGGCATTCCGAGCAGGTCTTGCTTGTCTTCAATCTTCAGATTCAGGTGGGCTGCAATAGTATCCGAAAGCTTGCTCATATCCTCAATGGAACTGACGGCAGTCAGAACCTCTCGCGGAAGCTTGCGATTCAGTTTTACGTACTCATTAAACTGCCTGATAATACTCTTGGCTACCGCGGCGATTTCCTTCTGGTCTTCCTCAGGCTCGGAAAGTTCATGAGAATTGGCGCGAAGACAGTCCTCACCATATTCAATCGATTGAATCTTAATGCGGTTTTGTCCTTCCACAAGCACCTTGATTGTTCCATCTGGAAGCTTAAGAAGCTGAAGGATATTGCCCGTCGTCCCAACATTATAGAGATCACCTTCGCCTGGATCGTCGCAGGCCGGATCCTTTTGCGCCAGTAATATGATCTTCCTGCCTGCCCGCATCACCTCATCCAGGGCCTGCACGGATTTTTCACGGCCGACAAAAAGGGGGACGATCATATGGGGGAACACAACAATATCCCGTAATGGCAATACGGGAAATATCTCCAGTTTTTCTTTAGGGTCAGTAGTCACGAGTTATGATCCGGCTTCAGCCAACGCCTCATTCTCCTCCAGAACCAGCATGGGCTTGGCCTCGCCCCGGACCATATCTCCATTGATTAGACATTTCCTGACATTTCCCATGGAAGGAATATCATACATGACATCCAGCATAACGGATTCCAGAATGGCGCGGAGCCCTCGCGCACCCGTCTTGCGCTCGATGGCCTTGTCGGCAACGGCATCAAGGGCATCATCGGCAATCTCAAGTTCCACCCCTTCGTATTGAAGCAGAGCCTTGTATTGCTTCACAAGGGCGTTTTTCGGCTGAGTCAGGATTTTAATCAGAGAATCCTTGTCAAGCTCATCAAGGGCGGCCGTTACCGGCAGACGACCGACAAGTTCCGGAATAAGACCGTATTGAATAAGGTCCTCGGGCTCCACCTTACGCAGAAGCTCGCCAATATCACGTTCCCTGTCCGTACGCACCATAGCGCCAAAACCAATACTGCGATCCTTGCCCTTGGCCTCAACAATCTTTTCAAGCCCTGAAAAAGCCCCGCCGAGTACAAACAGGATGTTGGTCGTATCAACCTGCAGAAACTCCTGTTGCGGATGCTTCCGGCCACCCTGAGGCGGTACGGATGCAACCGTGCCTTCAATGAGCTTCAGAAGGGCCTGTTGCACGCCTTCACCGGATACATCACGGGTAATTGAAGGGCTGTCGGATTTACGAGACAATTTATCAACTTCATCGATGTAAACAATACCGCGCTGAGCCTTTTCAACATCATAATCGGATGCCTGCAGAAGTTTTAAAATTATGTTTTCAACATCTTCACCCACATAACCGGCCTCGGTCAGGGTCGTCGCATCCGCCATCGTAAAGGGCACGTCAAATACGCGGGCCAGGGTCTGGGCCAACAGGGTCTTTCCACAACCGGTGGGTCCAAGCAGCAGAATATTACTTTTGGCGATTTCTACATCCGAGGACTTATTGTGTTCGATCCGTTTGTAATGATTGTATACGGCCACGGAGAGCACGCGCTTCGGATATTCCTGGCCGATAACATAATCGTCCAGAAACGCCTTGATTTGCGCTGGCCTGATGATTCCATCTTCACGGCCTTCCGGCGATCTGTCACCAGCCAGTTCTTCCTGGATGATCTCATTGCACAACTCAATGCACTCGTCACAGATAAAGACGGTCGGACCGGCGATGAGTTTTTTCACATCATGCTGTGACTTGCCGCAGAACGAGCAATACAGGGTGCTGTCACCCCCTTTATTTTCAGTCGCCATGTTTACCTCCATCGCTGGAAATGCTCAAAATGGCAACATCAGTGCGTTTGGTCAACACTTTATCAATCAAACCGTATCCCCTGGCCTCTTCGGATGTCAGGAAAAAGTCACGCTCAACATCATCGCTGATCTTCTCCAGGGGTTGACCTGTATGCTCGGCCAGCATCCTGTTCATCCGTTCCTTCAGCTTGATGATTTCACGGGCATGAATTTCAACATCGGTCGCCTGCCCCTGAAAACCGCCCAAGGGCTGATGAATCATGATACGCGCATTCGGCAGTGCGAAACGCTTGCTTTTTGTTCCGGAAGCCAGAAGGTGCGCCCCCATGCTGGCCGCCTGCCCAAGGCACAGAGTCGCCACATCACAACGGACATACCGCATGGTATCAAAGATCGCAAGCCCGGATGTAACCAGACCGCCGGGACTGTTGATATAAAGGAATATGTCCTTCTCGGGGGCCTCTGATTCCAGAAACAGCATCTGGGCAATAATCGAATTGGCCATCGTATCATCAATCGCGCCGACAAGAAAAATGATGCGTTCCTTGAGAAGCCGCGAATAGATATCATACGACCGTTCGCCCCTGGACGTACGTTCAACAACAATAGGGACAAGATTCATGCGGCCTCCCTGCTCGTCTGTCCTGTGAAATCATTTGATTCCGGTTCGCTTTGACTGGCCTGCCAATCAGAAAAAGTTATACGCATCCGTTTGACCCTGGCCTGGCCAAGGATGAACGAAATACATTTTTTCTCAAGAATTCGGTCGCGCAAGATATTCATTTGCTCCTTTTCCCGGCGAAACCATGCCTTGAATCTATCCTGCTGATCGCCGGGGTATTCTCCGGCATAGCGGTCCAGTTCCTCATTTTCATCCTCGGCAGTGATTTCCAGGGCCGCCTGTTTCTGAATGGCATTGACCAGAATGGATAATTTAAGGTTTTTTTCAGCCCGACCTCGCAGTTCGCTCTGAAAGGCCTCTTCCTCGAATACGGCCATGTCCGGTTCCTGACCCTTATCGCGAGAAGATTTTACGATCCGCTTCACGGATTCCCTCATATCCTGGCGGATCAGGGGCTCCGGTATCTGCGGATGATAGGCATTCATGAGGGCTTCAAATACCGACTCTCTGGTTGATCCATCTCCAGCCTGCTCCGCCTCCTGTTCAAGGCGCTTGCGAATATCGGCCTTCAGGGCGCCCGCGTCATCAAATTTCATTATAGAAGCAAGTTCATCTTCATTCGTGACCTTGACCGGCGTGGCGATACTTTTTACTCGCACCTTAAAACTGGCCAGCTTGCCTGCCAGCGAATGACCGTAGGTCTCTGGAAAACGGACCGGGAGCTCAAGATCTTCACCTGTACCAGAACCCATCAGACCCTGTTCAAGGTTCGGGATAAACTGTTCTTCACCCAGTACCAGGCGGACATTTTCCCCGGTTCCCCCTTCAAACGGCAAGCCATCCATGGAACCCGCAAAGTCGATGACCAACTGGTCCCCCAATTCCGCCTTACGCTTCTCATCCTCCACAAATTTTACCTGGCTCTTAAACAGCTGGCTCATGACTGATTGCACATCTTCATCACTGACATCGATGTGTGTCTGGGTAACCGTCAATTTGTCCAGATTCTCGATCTTGATCTCAGGCCATGTCACAACCTTCAGAATAAACTCAAAACCCGTTTCCGGCTGCGATTCCGGCACCTCAAGGGTCGGCTGTATGGCCGGAGAAAGCTGGCTGTCCTCAATGGCCTTGGCGTAGTGTTGCCTGATTAGCTCAGAAAGCGTGTCTTCGCGTAATTTCCCGGTAAATCGCTGTTTAATCATTTGCTTCGGCGTCCGGCCGGATCGAAAGCCAGGGAGTTTTACCGTGGAAGACAACATGCCCAGTTGGCCGGAATACACTCGATTGTATTCGTCCTCGGGAATATGCACATGGACCGCGTGCTCATTCACTCCCAGTTTTCTAATCTCGGTCTGAATCATTCAAGACTCCTTATGGCGGGCTCGACGACGAGCGTTAATGAATCCACCTTCCTGGTGCGAGAAGGGGGACTCGAACCCCCACACCTTATGGGTACAGGAACCTAAATCCTGCGCGTCTACCAGTTCCGCCACTCTCGCTATGGTTTTTATGAAAATGATATCGATCAGGTTCGATATTGTCACGAATCCCTGAATTCTCGTTTTGATTGAATCTGTTTATCTTTCAATCGCCAGCAGATCGACCTCATAGATGAGCGCCGAATTCGGTTCAATCTTGTCGCCAGCCCCACGCTTACCATAAGCCAGTTCAGGCGGAATATAAAAACGGGATTTACCGCCCACCCGCATCAACTTCAAACCCTCCGACAAACCCCTGGTGACCTTGCCTACAGGGAAAACAATGGATCGACCCCGTTTGTAGGTGCTGTCGAATTCAGTTCCATCAATCAATTGACCCCGATATTGAACACGAACCCGATCTGATGACTTGGGTTTCGCTCCATATCCCTCGCGCAACACCTCATACTGCAGACCGCTTGCAGTCTGAAAAACACCAGGCCTTGCACCGTTTTCCTTCAGGAAGTTCAATGCCTGGCCAAGGTTTTCCCGGCTGAGACGCTTGCGTCTCTTTTTATAAAACCGATCCCGAAGCTTCGCCGCCTTCTGTTCGGAAAGCAGTGGCGATTCACCGTTAAAGCTGGCCTTGAATCCAAGGAGAAATGAGGGAAGATCAACCTTTGCATCCATTCCCTTGACAGTCTCGCCCATTTGAAGACCGAATGCATAACTCAGCTTCTCGTGAGAATTTTTTAACCTGTACCTGGATTTCTGACGGCTGACAACATTTTCCCGCTGAGGAGACGCATCCATTGCCTTGCCCCTCAGGGCAGATTTCGCGGTGTTCTTCACCTGTTTGCCCGATTCTGTTTTGTCACTGGCGACAGCCGGCAGGGTAAAGATGAGCAGGCAGATCATCATCAACTCAGATTTTATTTTCATCGGTTCTCTCTTCGGCTCGAATTTCGTGATCAGGCTAGTTCAACGCTGACGATACGGGATACGCCCGGCTCAGGCATGGAAACGCCAATCAGGTGATCGGCCAGTTGCATGCTTACCTTGTTGTGGGTGATATTGATAAACTGGACGTCCGAGGACAACTCACGCATCAACTCGCCAAAACGCCCGACATTGGATTCATCCAGGGGGGCATCCACCTCGTCGAGGATACAGAACGGAGCCGGCTTCATGCGAAAGATGGAAAACACCAGGGCAACGGCTGTCAGCGCCTTCTCCCCGCCGGAAAGCAAACCAATGTCCTGCAACCGTTTCCCCGGCGGCTGGGCAATGATATCCACGCCGGCAGTGAGCAGATCCTCGGAATTGAGTCTCAGCTCGGCCCGACCGCCGCCGAACAGGCGGGGAAAGGTCTCCTTGAAGAGGACATTGGTTTGCTCGAAGGCCTGTTGAAAACGTTGTCTGGTGGTGCGGTCAATCCGGCTGATGGTGTCTCCCATCGTTTGCAGACTGGCCTCAATATCGGCGGACTGCCCCAAAAGAAAGCCCTCCCTCTCGGATGTCTGGCGATATTCATCGATCGCCAG
>CAZQZF010000058.1:0-10184 GCA_964597745.1 uncultured Zetaproteobacteria bacterium | reverse complement strand
AACGGATGCTTGCGAAGAAGTGCGTAGCCGTGCTTACGGACGCCTGAGCAAGGATGTGTTGCGGACAAGGGAACAACCGGGGTCCCCGCGAAATATACACAGTAGATTTTGTGGGGTGGAAGCTTGGGCGCGGCAGTATTTATGAATAGTCCGGGTTGATGACCCCAATGGGAAGGATTGAGGCCTGGTTTGAAGGTATCTGGTGGCGGCAGAGCCCCCCGCCATCGATACTGGCATGGATGAGCCCGGCCTATGCCATATGTTGCGATTTCAATCAGCGGATGCGCATCCGTAAAGCGGTTATGCCTTCAATGCCTCTGATATCAGTCGGCAACATTACCGCCGGCGGCAGCGGCAAGACTCCATTTGTCATCTGGCTGGCAGCCGAGTTGCAAACCAGGGGATTCAGACCGGTGATCCTCTGCCGGGGGGATGGCGGCAAGCTGCAAAAACCGCGTATCCTGCAGCTAACGGACAAAGTTTCGATCATTGGTGATGAAGCCCGGCTGTTGCTCGATTCCTGCGATTGCCCGGTGATTGCCGGGAGGGACCGCGTACAGGGCGCAAGGCTTGCCAGGGGACGGGGCAATATCCTGATCCTGGACGACGGGTTTCAATACCGCCAACTGAAACGACAATGTGATGTTGTATTGGTGCCCGCCGAAGGTATCGGGAACGGTTGTCAAATTCCGGCCGGGCCCCTTCGGGAGCCTGCCGGCTCTCTCGACCGGGCCCATGTCATCGTACGCACGGGGAAACAAACGGCAATACCCCTCAATATGGGAGAAGAATGGCGATGGTACGCCCATGCGGTAAATCTGCATCAGGTCAGGGGGCCGGAGCAGAAGGCTCCCGATCGAGTATTAGCGGTTTCGGCCATTGCCCGACCATGGCGTTTTGAACAATCCCTGCAAAAATCCGGCGTTCATGTCGTGGATCACCTGAAGTTTCCCGATCATCACGCCTTTTCATCCCGGGATATAGATTCCTGTCTGAAACGCGGCCTGCCGATAACAGTAACGGCCAAGGATGCGGTGAAATTAACTCCTGTCTGGCCCGAAGATGAGCCGCTTTGGGTTTTGAAGCAACAGTACGCCGGTGACGAAGGCTTGCTCGATGCCATTCTAACACCCATCCTTTCAGGTATGAAAAGTTCGTAAAAAGGGAGTATGATAATGCTGGATAAAGAGTTGCTTGCCATCCTGGCATGTCCTCACTGCAAAGGTGAAATCCATATCAACAGTGACAAGGATGGCCTGATTTGCCCGGCTTGCAAACTGGAATACCCCATTCGTGACGGAATACCTGTGATGCTGATCGACGAGGCCAAGAAACTTTCCGATTGATGGATGTGATGATGTTGGTTGCTATCCAGGTGCTGTTCCGTCTCATCCGCTGTCTACCTGTACGACTTGCCGGCGGTCTTGGCGCCGGTCTCGGCCGGGCCGGATATCTGCTTGATGAGCGGCACAGACAGGTGGCAATGCGTAACCTGGAACGGATTTTCCCTGAAAAGAGCCTGACATGGAAAAGACGAATCGCCCGTGAATCCTTTGCCGAACTGGGACGTGTTATGTTGGAGATGCCACATGTATTTCTGCGATCGGAGCAATTCATTCGCTCCCGTCTACACATCCGCGGTAAAGAGCACCTTGAAGAGGCCATAGCCCTGGGACGCGGGGTTATCTTTATTGGCGGTCATCTGAGCAATTGGGAACTGGGGGCGATGCTACCAGCCATGCTGGGCTATCCCTCCCATAATATGTACCGCACCATCCGCCCGCTGGCGGCAGACGCCTACCTGAAAAATTTGCGCTCCCGCTTCAGTATTGTCATGCATGCGCGCCTGGAGCCTACGTCCTGGATTCCGAGATCGTTGAAAAAGAATTGCTGTGTGGGTTTTATGCTTGATCAGCATGTTTCAGAGGAATTCGGCGTCGCGGCCCCGTTCATGGGACATCCAGCCTCAACCTCAAGATTCCCGGCCCAACTGGCGGTCAAATGGGCTATTCCGATAGTGCCGATTATACCCGTACGCAGGAATCGGGGTTTTAGCTTCGACATACAGATTCATCCGATGATTCTGCCAACTTCAGAAGAACTCGAGGGCGACAAGGAATCCGCCATCATGAAGGTCACTACGCGTGCGAACCAGATACTGGGCGATGCGATCCGCAAGCAACCGGAATGCTGGCTTTGGACACACCGCCGCTGGCGAACTCTGGAACATACAACAGATTTCAACAGGGCAGTCAATGACACTGCATAATCCCATCAGCAAAGGCCGCTGGATGATTGCACAGAAGGCCGAAGCGGACTATTGGCATGGAAAGAACGTGCTGATACGCGGATATAACCGGATAAAGCAGAAGTACGCGTCCATCATGCAATGCTATGCCGCCGCACTGCCAAACGACATCGACATCCTGGATCTGGGTTGTGGTCCGACGTGCCCGGCCCAATTCATAGGAAAGGGCCGCAAAACGTTTGTCGATCCACTGCTGGATCAATTCAGGCGGGCATTCCCGGGTACTCTGCCCCAGGGTAAATTTATTGCCAGCATGGCGGAGGACATGGACAGCCCTGATGCCTCCTTTGATTTCATCCTTTGTATTAATGCCCTGAACCACATGCAGAATCCGGAACTGGTGTTAAATGAAGTAGATCGTTTATTAAAGCCCCATGGCGTCTTTATTATCAGCGTTATTACCTATCCTCAGTTGATTGCCCGTTTGCGCTATATCCGTGAATGCCATTTTTCCGCCTTTCGCGATGATCAACGCCCCTACGCCTATACCTTCTCTGGCATGAGAAAAACACTACTGCGCCACTTCGATATCATCGAGCAGATCAATGCGAATGATCATGGCCTGTTCCCATTACTGACATCCAACTGGATATTTGTCTGCCGCCATAAAAAATATTTTCATGGATAAGAGCCATATCCATCATCTGGTGCTTCGACCGCCAAACTGGCTTGGTGATGTAATCATGTCACAACCTGCCATGCGGGCAGTGAGTCAGGGAATAAAACCGGATTGCATCTCCATGGTTGGCCGGCCATGGCTGGCCGATTTGCTACCCTTTCTATCCATCAATGAATGCAGCTATTGCACTGAAATCCCGCCAGATACGGATATGGGTGTATTGTTTACCAATAATTTTCGCAGCGCCTGGCAACTCTGGCGCTCCGGCACGCCTCAACGTATTGGCTTTCACGGCCAGTGGAGGCGACTGTTGTTGACCAGCCCAATCAAACCGGACCTGGATATGGCCAGGGAGCATCATCGCTCTTACTTTCTCAATCTGGCCGAACAGATGGGGTTTGCCGTTGCGGACCGGGAAGTCAGCATCCAGGCGCCGGAGACGGAGATGAATGCAGGCAGGCTTCTGATCCGGAGGCATAATCTAAACGAACGCCGAACTGTATGTGTGGCGCCCGGCGCCCAGTTTGGCGGGGCCAAACGTTATCCACCAGAGACCTATGCGGTCATTCTGCGGGAATTGCACAGGCTGGGCTGGCATCTGCTGGTCATGGGCACGGAAGAGGACGTCGAAACCTGTAATCACTGCCTGCATGGAATCACCACGCATGCCTGGAATGCAGCCGGGAAAACCACCTTGAGGGAGGCCATACAAATCCTCAGCGTTACGCGCCTTCTGTTGTGCAATGATTCAGGTCTCATGCATGTTGCGGCAGGCCTTGGACTACCGGTCGTGGCTATCTTCGGGGCAACGGACCCCGGGCGGACTGCTCCATCCGGCCGCCGCGTCACTCTGCTGTATCAACCGACTGACTGCAGCCCTTGCCTTCAGCGCGAATGCACTGTCCCCGGACACCCGTGCATGACAAATATCACTCCTGAGTCCGTGCTTGGCGCCTGTTTGAAATGGTTGTCCTGATCGTCAAACTGAGCGCTTTTGGCGATATCGTGCATAGCCTCCCCGCCATTGACGATCTTTTGTGCCGCCCCGAAATCAACAAAGTCCACTTTCTTGTTGATCAGCGCTACGCCTTCGCAACCCGTGTGCTGCCGGCTGGCGTTCGGGTGCATACGGTCAATGTGAAGAGCCTGCGGGCATTGACTTCAATTCCCATGATTGTACGCAAACTACGACAGATGCGCTTTGATGCCGTCATCGATTTGCAGGGTCTTATCAAGAGCAGCCTGCTGGCCCACCTTGTTTCTCCGAAGGTGTTCGGCATGGATCCTGAATATTGCCGGGAGCGGGTTAGCAGTTTCTTCACGCAGCCTGTACGATTTCACCCCGATGAACGGCATGTGGTTCAACAATACCGCCGAGTCGCTGTTGGTCCGTTTATGCCCGATACGCGGTCAGTTCCTTCGAAACCTTTGCCATACAAACCGCCACGCGTTCAACTTACGGACAGGATGCGTGCCGCGGGATCGGATATTCTTGGTTTACTGAAGGTGCGGAAGAATCAATTTGTTATCCTGCACCTTGGCGGTGGATGGGCGACAAAGGTTCTACCGGACGGGACCTGGCTGAATGTGGCTCACGGGATTCTGAAGGACGGGTTGACACCCGTGTTCAGCTGGGGAAATAGTAGTGAAGAGACATTAGCTCACAGGCTTGAAGAGAGAGTACGCAATGCAGTAATTCTTCCGAGGAGGCTTGATATTTATACATTATGCGGACTGCTGACAAACGCCCGGGCAGCCATCGGCGCCGATACCGGCGTTCTGCATCTGGCGGCGGCGCTGGGAACGAACACGGCAACATTCTGGGGACCCTCAGCCTCATGGCGGTCCGGACCTGCGGCCGGGCATCATGTCCATGTAGAAGCAGGAACAGATTGTGGGCCCTGCTTCCAGCGCAACTGCAATCATTTCATCTGTATGGAGAAAATCAGCGCCGATGCCCTGCTCCGGGTCTTGCATGAACAGTAATTTAAAGGCATCCGCACCCGCCTGGCAAACCATGGTGCTGAATCACAGAATTATGGTCAGCGCTATTATGGCGCTGTTTGTCATTGGCTTTATCCGCCCGAGCCGATGGAGCATGCTAGCCGGCCTGCCGCTGATCCTGGCCGGTGAAATACTGAGACTGTGGGCATCGGGGCATATCCATAAGATGAGCGAAGTAACGGATACGGGTCCCTATGCCCTGTGCCGCCACCCCCTATATCTGGGCCATTTTCTGGTTGCCGCCGGTTTTTGTGTTTCAGGAAATGTCGTCTGGGTGACTATACTTGCACTGGCGGGATTCTGGCTCATCTTTCACCCCACAATGCAACGCGAAGAGGTAATGCTCGTAGAAAAATTCGGTTCTATCTATGAAGATTACAGGCGCCGGATTCCCGGATTCTGGCCGCGGTGGAATGCGCGGGTATTGCAGGGTGGACACAGCTGGCAGCTCGTCCGGCAGCACCGTGAATGGAATAATGTTCTGGGTCTGATTCTGGCCGTGGGACTGGTGGCGGGTATTGGGCTCTGGCGATGGAGTTGGTGAAGCGCGGATTGATATGGCTGTCTCTCTTGTTGATTGCTTCTATCATGCCTGTACGACAGAGGGTCTCCGCGGAGTCGGTCTGCATGCCGTTTATCGGGGAACGTATGGATTTCTCGGTAAGTTGGGAGTTTATCAATGGTGGATCAGCCCATATGGAGGTTCTGCCGCTCGGAACCAGTGGATACAGTATTACCAGCATCGCCAGGAGCAATAAATTTCTGGATCTGTTTCACAAGGTGCGCGACCGGATGTTGTCGGAGGGACAATGTATTGATGGTCGAATGCAGAGTACAACACTCGATCTCCAGCAGCATGAGGGGCACTACCATTCGAGCAAGCACGCAAAATTCCTCTGGCGCCTGAACAAGGTAATCTACCGCCTGAATAAGAATGAGGAGACCTTTCACGTACCGGCAGGCCATCTGGATGTTATCGATTCATTTTTCGCCACCCGCCTGTTGCCGCTTGAAGTTGGGAAAACAGTAAAAATCCCTATCTTTGATGCCCGAAAACGCTATGATGTGATTGTAAAAGTTCTGGAAATCGACATCTTACAGGCCCCATGGGGTGAACAGGTCGAATGTCTGGTGATTGAGCCCAAGCTGAAAACGGCCGGTATTTTTTCATCCAGAGGAAAGGTCAAGGTCTGGCTCAGTAATGACCGTCGCCGGATACCGCTCAGAATGACGGCTAAACTGAAGTTTGGCCGTATCATTGCCAGACTAACTCATTATGAAAGGCGGAACAGATGGCGCGCCTGTTTGATCATCCCTTAAAGCGAAAAACGAAATTTGAATATAAATTCATGGGCAAAAAGGTACTCGATGTCGCCTGCGGGAATGTAAAATTTAAAGGGGCTACCGGTCTGGATTACAATATTCGTTCCTATAAGCCCGGCGAACTCCAGGCGGATATCCAGTATGATCTGAATCAGTTCCCCCACCCGTTTGAGGACAACTCATTCGACCTGATCTGGCGCCATTATTTCCTCGAGCATTTCCGGGATCTGCCAAGACTGATGGAGGAATTTTACCGGTTACTCAAGCCCGGCGGCAGGGTGGCAATTAATTCACCGCACTTCTCCAACGTTGAGACCTACCGGCACTGGCAACATTGCCATTATTTTTCTCTCGGTTCGTTTGACTGTTTTTGCGAGCATTCCCATGAATGGGAATGCTACAATTGCCGGTTTAGACTGACCGATCCACTGCTCAGCCGGCGTCCACTTGGGAAAGGCCATGACATACTGGCCCTCCTTGTAAAAGAAAAGACCGCCTGAAACGCCTTGCCTGCTGCGGACTCGATTGCGGTCGTCATCTCGACCTACAACAGGCCCGATTTTCTGCATCTGGTACTGAAGGCCTATCAACAGCAGACTGATCGTAATTTCAGCATCTACATTGCGGATGACGGTTCAGGTGAGGAGACAGCCGGCCTGATTGAATTATTTCGCCGGAATTACCCCGTTTCTATTGATCATATATGGCATGAGGACCGGGGGTTTCGTAAGACCATGATCCACAATCAGGCCATCAGACGCATTCGCGAACCCTATATCCTGTTTACGGACGGTGATTGCATCCCCCTTCCCGGCCTGATCGAGGCACATCGCCGTCTGGCCAAAAAAGGCGCCCTGATTAGTGGCAGCCGTATCCTGTTGTCAAGATCATGGACGAAGCGCCTTTGCCTGCAAAGACGCCTCCCGGCTAACGGCAATCTGCCGGCATGGGTTTGGCGCCGCCTTCGCGGAGATATCAATCGCCTGTTCCCCAGGTTTATCCATCCATACACAAATTCGCCGCATCAACGTCTCAAAGGTATTCGTGGTTGCCATATCTCCTGCTGGCGTGAGGATATCCTGCATGTGGACGGTTTTGATGAAACCTATGCCGGTTGGGGGCGCGAGGATTCCGATCTGGTGGCGCGGTTGTTTCATGCCGGCATCCGGCGACGGGACCTGCGCGGCCTGCCGGTACTTCACCTGTGGCATCCGGAGGAACACCGTACCGGACTTGACTACAATGACCGAATGCTGAGGCAGTGCCTGCATGAGCATCGTATCCGGGCCAGGAAAGGATTGAGCTATATACATGGAGAAACCCGTGGCTGACATTTCCGTTTATATCCTGACTCTGAACGAAGAAGAGAAGATCCGGGCAGCGATCAACAGCGTCTCCTGGGCGGATGAGGTTGTCATCGCGGATTCATTCAGTACGGATGCAACAGTTGAGATCGCCCGCGAGCTTGGAGCGACTGTGATTCAGATCCCCTTTGAAGGTTTCGGCAAATTACGCAACGATGCCGTAGCGGCCTGCACGCATGAATGGATCTTCAGTCTGGATGCCGATGAACGCTGCACCGATGAAGTCCGCGATGAGATTCGGCACATCGTAGACCAGCCGGGAGCTGCCGATGCCTATTATGTGCCCAGACGCAACTGTTTCATGGGACGCTGGATCAAACACTGCGGCTGGTATCCTGATTACCGCCAACCGCAGTTGTTCCGCCGGGGGGCGGTAGTCTATTCCGATATGGACGAGGTTCACGAGGGATTTGAAATCAAGGGAACCATAGGCTACCTCAGCCATGCCATTTGGCAGATTCCGTTCCGGAACCTGGCCGAAGTCGTTGCCAAGGGAAACCGCTATTCCTCACTGGGGGCGGAAAAGCTGGCACGTACAGGCAGACGGGCCAACATGATATCGGCATTGATGCATGCCCTGAACGCCTTTGTACGAATCTATATCCTGAAACTTGGATTCCTGGACGGCTGGGCCGGGTTTGTCCTTGCCCTGGGTAACTTCGAAGGCACTTTCTATCGATATGCAAAATTCGTCGAGCGGCAACGGGGCTGGAACCAGCCTCCGTCCAAAGCACCCTGAATTCATGCAAATACTGCACATCGTCCGCAGTTACGGACCTGTGGGTGGAATGGAACGGTATGTATGGGAACTCACGCAGGCGCTGGCAAGATCAGGACACCGTATCACCGTGCTATGTGAAAGGCTGGATGCCGTTGTGCCGCATCCCGAACTGGTTGATATCCATGAACTGGGGTCGGTCCTGTCCCGGCCTCGATGGCTTTCTCATGTGATCTTCTCTCGCCGGGTGCATCGCTGGTTGCGCAGCCATCAGGGACAAAACCGGATTATCCACAGCCATGAACGCAGCCAGGACCATCACATCACCACCTTTCACGGCCCGCCGTTTGCCCTGGTGACCGACATGCCATGGCGGAAACGGATGTCCCTGCGAGCACAAATCAATCTTTGGTTGGAACACAGGGAAGTCTGCGCCCGGCATGTCCTGACCGTCGTACCAAACTCCCGCCAGATTGCCGAAATGCTTTCCAAATATTATCCCTGTATCGGTCAACGCCTGACCGATGCCATCACGCCCGGAGTCAACAAGATACGTTGCCGCCCTCCGAGAGCCGTTCCGGAACATGGCGGCATCATTGGATTCATTGGCAAGGAATGGAAACGCAAGGGTCTTGATCTGGCGGCGGAAATCGTCCTGGAACTTGGCACTGTAAGACCCGATCTTGAATTCTTAATTGCCGGGCCAAAACCGGAAAATATCCGCCATTTATTCACTGATTGGAATCTCAACTACCGTTTGTTGGGCGAGGTGGATGCGGCGGGATTTTACCCGAATATTGATCTCCTGTTGCATCCCGCCCGGCAGGAACCTTATGGCATGGTGGTTGCGGAGGCGATGGCCGCCAAGGTGCCGGTCGTGTTATCTTCAAACTGTGGCGTAGTGGCGGATGTAGGTCCGTCTCAAGGCGTCGCGCTTGATACTGATGAGGATATCAGTGTCTGGGTCCGCGGCTGCGAACGCATGTTGACTGCCAGCGCCCCCAACTCCGGTAATGTAAGGCGCTGGGATGATGTGGCCCGTGACTACGAAACTCTGTACCTCAAGATAGGGCGGGAATTAAAAATCGGGCCATTCGCCTAAGGAAAGGAGAATCTATGAGCAGGAAACCTAAGCCGATACCCAATTTAGCTCGGAGTATGTGGACTGGAGCAAGGCAAAGAAGGCACTGCTCCGCAACCTGAAACCATCCACGAAGTCGATCTCCATCCGATTGCCTGAGGATTTGCTGGAACGCATCAAAGTAGAGGCAAGCCGCCGGGATGTGCCTTACCAGTCGCTGATTAAGGTATGGCTGCGTGAGCATACGGACAAGAAAGCAGCCTAATCCAGAATGCAGAGGGATGGGTAATATGTCCCCTTATTTCACCATCTCAGTAATCCGATTTTGGCGAAGCGAACGAATACTGGATTTGTCACTTGAAAAGGAATAGCACATGGCATTCGTATTGGAAAATACAGGGATATATACTCTTTTTCAGACGGCACTCCAAGTAATCTTAAAGAAGAAGATCAAGTATTTCTATTTCGCAATTGATGACCACGGGCAGGCGAAAAAGTTCGCCTTTATTATTTGACCTAGCCCGGACTATTCATGAATCGCCGTGATGATCCTAGAAAAAGCAGTTGGTCGCACACACATAGCGCAAGTTCTTGATTCGCCTGGCTATATGAAAAAAGTGCTCATCACCAATAAGGTGACGACGCATTTTTTCATTACGCCCTTCAAATCAATACATTCCACTCTGCACGTACTTCCAACTGCTTTTTCTAGGATGATTGATTCGGGGCATCCATGCCCCTCTCCCTTCGGGCGCACTTCGTGCGTC
>CAZQZF010000057.1:0-10244 GCA_964597745.1 uncultured Zetaproteobacteria bacterium | reverse complement strand
ATATGACTTAGCGCATCGCGAGCCATACGCGCCAGCGGACCTTTGAAAACCTTTTCCTCAAATTGGTCGCCGCCTGGACCCTCAGGGAACCAGACGACATCAATCTGCGTCACCGGAAAGAACCGCTCCGGGTGTTCATTGAAAAACATCAGGCCGACATTCCTGGGAAATGGCGCCTCTTTGGGGCCTCCCACGATGTGCATCTGACGGCCCAATTCCTCCATCGTCAGGTGTTCCGCCTGGCCTGCGAGGTCGCTCCCCACCTCTTTCAGGAATTCTTCGATCAGCCTCAGAGATAGGTCATCCATGGATGCGGATTGGTTGTAACGATCATCAAAAGGCACCGTAGCAGCCAGACTGATCAACTCGCGCTCATCGGCGTTTTTGGCCCGGACGGTGCTCGACTGTTTGCGGATATACCAGGCCCATTCCCTTGCATCCCTGGCAAGGCTGACCTTGGCCTTATAGGGCCGCGTTTCACCGCCGGGCACCCAAATCACCAGGATGGTTTTATCGCCAATTTGCGCCGGAGTAGTCAGCGGATGGTAGGCCGGTTGGATGGCCTGGAAGCCCAGATGCAGGATTTCCTTCTGAATGGCATCGATGCAGCCAGCATCGACCCCTCGCGGCGGCAATACAGGACGGCCATCTTGCTCCTCCACGCCAATCAATATGTAACCACCGCCAAGATTGTGAAAATCGTTGGCAAAGGCGCACATAGTGTGCAGAACTTCCTGGGGGTTCCAGCCCGTCTTGAATTCCAGCCGCTCCCATTCCACCGACCTGCCATGGAGTAGGTCGGCAATGGCAATGGGCAGGCCCAAGGGGCTCATTTGTATACGTCACCTGCCGCAATTTCTTCTTGAGACACCGGTTTGCAGTATCTGACCGGACGCGAAAGCTTACGCACCATGCCTCCCTCAACGGCTTTTTTCAGCCACACATTGAGCTGTGCTTTGGATACTGCCAGTGTTTCGGCAAGAGCATCAGCAGCAATGGGTTCCTGCACATGATCCAGGATGACAGGCAGCACGGCATCAAAGATAGAATCTCTGGTATTCGTTAAGGCTGCCTCCTGCGTCAATGTTTCAGCTACAGGTATCGCCGTTGCTATTATTTCCTGTGGTTCATGGACGGCAGGAATGTTTTCTTTCTGGCTCTGAAAATCGAACAGTGAAAGTTCTGTCTGTGGTTTGCTCATTTTGGATGCTTCCGCCGCTTTTCCCAGTTCCTGCCTAAGGTCTTGAGAGTCCATCGAATCAGGCCAGGTTATAGCGCCCATATCCAGCAGCTTTCTGTTACCGGCTGGCGCGCCATCAGTCAGACGAACGAAGACAGGCAAGTGGTGCTCTCGCTTCAACTCCTCTTCAGCACCAGCCCAAGTCCCTCCTTTCCTATACTCGGCGCTAACAATCAATGCATAATCCGACATGGCATAGATCAGCTTGTTTCGCCCCATCGCAGTGCCCACTGTGAAATGTGCTTCCGGATGATACGGGGATATCAGCAACAAACGACCATCAGAAATAGCGTTGCGCGATTGTCGCTCCAGGCTTTTCTTCAACAGATTATCCGCAAGGATGCCGATAGAAATGCCGCCTGATTCGAGAGCGCCGCACATTGCAATCTGATCCACACCACGCGCCCCTCCAGAAACCACAGGTAACAGGTTTCTTGCACACAAGCTTGCGGCATCTCGCGCAAAATGCTCACCACTGGCATCAATTTTCCTGGAACCAACGATGGCGAGGCCTCCACCCCGCAACAGTATTCGATCTCCAACCCCGAACAACAGAGGGGGAGCCTTTTTCTTGAGGTGTTGTTTGTAACGAAGCGGATAGTCCTTGTCGCTCCGACTAATCACCCATATGCCACTTCGCTGCCAGGTGTCCACGGCTAAGCCCAATTGCACGCCCCTGCCAAACAGCAGGTTAAGCCGATTCGGGTCTAATCCAGCGCCCATAGCGGCAGCGTCTTGATGCTTGCCGTCCAGAAGATCAGCCGGACGCATATTTTCACTGATAAGCCAACGAACCAGTGATGTGTATTCGGTTTGTGTAAGTGGCTTTACCGATCCGTTCTTGCCCAGAATAGCGCAAAGAAGAAGAATCGCCTTGGTATCGTCAGTAAGAAAATTGGGCATATTTCAATCCATCCGTGGCGAGTTCAGCGCCAGAGCCAAAGGATGAACTGTTTCACAGCCAGCTTGTCGCAACAATGCGGCGGCGACGGTAAATGTCCACCGTGAGTCGACCATATCATCAACTAATAAACATGGAGATTGATTCATCAGCTCCATATCAATGTTAAATACGCCATCCAGATTGCGGGCCTGCTGGAAGCTGTTCTCCATGAACTTCTGTTGCTTGTTGTGCCTCACTTTTTTTATGCATGGAGCAAAAGGTAAATTCAGCGCATTTGCCAGCCGTTGTGCAAAATCAGGAACCAAGTCTGGATGATTGTCTGAGGGAATGCAGACAATCCATTGGAATGTCGGTGTTGGTTGCCACTGTGACAACATCTCCACACACGCTTCCACCAGTTCATCAGTAAAACGACCTGTCTGATATTTACCGTTGGCAACCATTTGTCCCCATCCGGCATCGCGCCAAAGGCTTAGAGCGCGCCCTTCACTGGCCTGTAAGGTTGGGGGAATATTCCTCGCAGGAAATGAATAATGGGCAAACATATCCTTTATCGGCCATTGCTTGCGCGGTTCAATTGGTTGATAACTTCTGCGAAGAAATAGTGCAGCACGATTGACTAGATCCTCATCGTAGGTTTCATCCAATAACTGGCTTTCATCACAGTTTCGACATTTGCCACAAGGATGGGGATTCGGGTCATCAAGGGCTCTTTCCAGAAACTCCATCAGGCATCCTTGATAACTCATGTACTCCTGCATCTGGGTCTGTTCCAGCCTGCGTGTTTGTGTAATCGAATTCACATAGTCCTGATCAATCTCGTAACTGGCGGCGGAGGCGGTTACATGCCATTTTGAACCGACTTTGGTGATCGGTGACGGGGATTCGACAGTGAGAAACTTGATCGTTTTATCAATCTGATTTCTCCTCAGGTTCAACACGCGCTGTAGAGCAAGAACAGACAACCCGTCATCTGATTCTTCCAACACGTCCAGGATTGCCTGTATATGTTGTTGAGGTGGGAAAGCACTGCGAATAAAATAATCAGCGATATGATCGTCTTCTTCACCACATAACAAAATACCATATGCTTCATCGACAGCCCGACCAGCGCGACCAACTTGCTGATAATAGTGCACCACCGAAGCTGGCCTCTGGAAATGTATAACAAACCCCAGATCGGGTTTATCGAAGCCCATTCCCAGGGCTACTGTGGCCACCAGCACTTTTAGCTCATTATTTAAGAGCATCTGTTCCAGTTGTTCTTTGACCGATGTACCATTATCCTGGCTTGAGATTCCCGCATGATACGCTTTTGCATCAATATCATTAACTTGCAGCCATTCGGTTAGACGTTCGGCATCGCGCTGGGTCAGCGTATAGATGATGCCGCTATCTGTGAGATTTGGAATGGTATGCGCCAGCCATGCCATTCTGGCTGCCGGACTTGGCATGGAAATATTTTGAAGTTTTAGGCTTTCCCTGACCAGAGGCCCTCTGATGAGTTCAATATCACTGCCTAATTGAGACATGACATCGTGGACAACCCTGTTATTTGCGGTGGCCGTTGTGGCAAGAACTGGAACATTGGGTGGAATTGCCTGGAGTACGCGGACGATACGCCTGTAGTCAGGGCGAAAGTCATGCCCCCAATCGGAAATGCAGTGGGCCTCATCTATAACAAAGATTCCTATTTTCTCGGCCATGATGGAAAGGACGCCTTGTTGAAAATCGGAGTTTGCAAAACGCTCGGGCGAAATCAGCAGTACGTCCACTTCGTTAGATGCTAACTCTTCCTGTATATGTTCCCATTCATCGGTATTACTGCTATTTATCGTTCTGGCTTTTACGCCAAGACGATTAGCCGCCTCTAACTGGTTCCGCATCAATGAAAGAAGTGGAGAAATAAGTAATGTTGGCCCGGCACCTTGGTCACGCAAAAGCCTGGTTGCCAAAAAATATACCATGCTTTTGCCCCAGCCGGTGCGCTGGACGACAAGCAATCTTTTCTGTGCCAAGAGACCCTCAATGCTTTCCCATTGTCCCTCCCTGAAGGTTGCCTTCGGGTTATTCAGGGCCTTACCCAAATATTGCAATGCCCGTTGTTTCATATAATTACAGGTCCCTGCTTTAATTGTTCCTTGAGCCTGGCCTCAGCATCCTTCAGCCAGACATCTACATCAGTCTCGTTTTTCAGCGTCGCCGAAGGGAGATCAGCCCGGCGTGCCATGGGCTCAAGGAGTTGCGCGGCCTCCAGTAACATCTGTTGATATCGCCCCGGCATGGCAGCCATGCGATCCTTCAGGGAAGACAGGGGAATCGCATTCAACGTCTTCAGGATGGAAGCCGTATCCGCAACATCAATATGGGGCCGTGCATCTTCCACCAGAGCATGCGGAACACGCAAGTCATGCCTTTGCTCCGGCTCCAGTTGTTTCCAGTTATCATCGGCGGTCAAAAGGGATTCACCAGCTTTCCATCGGGCATCCCACTGCGTCTTGATGGCGTTTAATTCATCTCTCAGCAGTTGTGTCAGGTTTGCAATCAGTGGCGGAACCGGATCAGGGTCTTCCAGAAGCATGCGTTGCTTCTCGATGGTTTCGATCTGGGCCGCGAACACTTCAGAGTCCTGAATTCCCTCCGCCTGCTGTAACAGGCCTTTTAGCATCATCCAGTTCGGCCAGCGCTGTTCGATGCGACGGGCAAGGTCTGCCCAGTCTTTCAATGCCTTTGCAAATTCATCACGGCGATTATAGAGCGCCAGCAATTGCTCGTTCCCGGCAGTCAGTCGGATTTCATCTACTGATGCGGTATCCGGACATTCGGGCTTGGGCGCTTCTCCCCCGGCGCGATCCGCTAATTCCAGTAACTGTTGCAGAAATTGCGACGCATGTGCCAATTCCTCACCTTGCTTCACGGTCAGGCCGGCTTTCTGAAACAGTTTCCGAATCTGGATGCGTTGCGCTGTCGTAACGGTGGTTGATTCCACCTTGAACATCGCCTTGCCTATACCCTTACGTTCCAATGCGGTTGGATCAACCGTTTGGCCACGTTCATCCTGGGCGCGAATCAGGCCGGAGACCAGCAGCGTCTGAAGCCCGCCATCCACTGCATCGCGGGACCAGCCATAAGGTGAGGTTTCAAACTGACTGCGAATATCCACACCTTTCTTGCCTCCGGCAATGAAGCCAAGAATGGCCTTGCAGACGGGATTACTGCCGGGTTCGCCATCAAAGCCCACGGATTTCAAGGCATCGGGCGCGCCTTGCCGGGCCTTTTCATACGCCTTGGACCAGCCAGTATGATCAGCGACATGAAATTGCGGATAGAGCCGCAGCAAGGCATTATCGGCAGCCTCCAACACCATGGCCTGAAGATCATTGGCCAGAATTTCATTGCCGCCACCCTGAAATACGCGGGTGCCTGAAAATGCTTCATTCAGCAACTCCCGAATCCTGGCTTCCGCCGTTTGCCGGCTGGTTTCCATGGCCGCGCGAGCTTCCGAGCCTTCCGGGCCGGTTGGCACGCCACGCTTATCAAGCGTCGCGGCAGCAGCTTTATACTCAATCAAGTGATAGCGAAGATCATCGGCTGAACGTTTGGGGATGAACACAAAGATTACAGGTGAGTCATTGCTCGCGGCTCTGGCATCCGCACGGACGGAGTTCTCGTCAATACTCCATCCGTCACGCACCCAAACGCAGATTTTATTTTTTGCGTCAGCAGGCAATTGGGGGTCAAACACAGGCAGAATGTCGCGAGTAACTCTTGCGTTTCCATGGGTCAGCGTGAGCGTGCGAACCATTTCACCGAACTTGCGGCGGATGCGGTCATCACGTTCTGCTTCAATACGATGCGCTTCATTGGCAAGATTTGAATGCTGGCTCAAGAATTCATCATTCCAGGCAGCGCTTTCTTCGGTCTGGATACGATACTCATCACCCACTTTCATCAACTGATCGCATGTATTGAGCAAATCGGGCAGTTTGCCGCGCAGGGCGCTGGAGCCTTGTGGAAGGTTTTCGACGAGGAGGTCGGCAAGCGTATCAATGGTGGCGCGAATACCGATTTCCTGATTGTCGCCAGCCAGTTTGTTGATCAGAAACACCAGGCCGCAGGCGCGGGCCATCAGGCGTTCATCTTCTGATCCTTTGCTCCATAACATGGTCTTTTCATGGATCTTGCGGGGCAAAATGCGCGCTTGCAAAAGCTTGTCAGCGGAATCGAAGTAGAGGTGGTCCGCTGGCACTACATATCCAAGCGGTTCATCCAGGTTGGTCTGAATAGCCTTGTGCACCATGCTAAGTTGATTGCGAAGTTGGCTGTCTGTGCCTGTCGGATCAAGCACGCGCAATGTGTTTTCCCAGAAGCGCCGCCGCACAGGCAAGATCGGATAATCCTGCGGGAAGTGAGGAATATCGGCCTGGCGATGGCCAATGGCTGTGCCGGCAAGATGACGGGAAATTTCCCCCAGATTGGTCTGCATCATCTGCTCTAACGAAACAAGAGCTTCCGGTTTTTTGGCGAGGACTACCTTCCGGATTACCGCATCGACATCGGCGTCGGACAGTTCCACACGAACCGTGAATCGTCCTTGTAGCCGCGCCAGATTAGCGGTTCCAGTCACGGCAGTCTGTCCTGTACCAATGAAAATAAGCTTGCCGCCAATTGATTTCGTAATGGATTCCACCATTTCCTGCACGGCGATGGAACGCTCGGCGCTGCCGCCGATGAATTGCTGAATTTCATCGAGCGCAATCAGGGTGAGTGGAAACTTGTCGTCTTTAGTCAACGCATGCCGAATGGCCTTTAGCATGTCATCGTTTGATACGTCCTGAACATAGGGATAGAGGTTGTTTAGTGTCTCAACGCATGATGCGGCCGATGTAAAGAGCTGCGGTTTCACCTGAACCAGGGCTTCATGCAGCCCCTCAGCTACATAAAAATTATCAAGTTCTTCATCCCAGTCAAAACCGTTCTCCTCGACCTGGCTGTGAACTTGATTGTAGATGCCTTCAGCATTAAGCCACATGACAAATCGAGCAACGGGATACTGTTCGGGAAGACCGGCTGATTTGAAAATAATGCGGAGCAAGGCAAGCCGGACGCTTCCACTCGCAGCAGCTCCAAGCGTGCCGGAAGCCGCATGCAGTCCGCCATGACGCTTCCCCTGGGTGCTAAGCTCATGCAAGAGATCCTTGATGTTTTGGGGAAGCTCGGCGATGCCGCGAGCCGTTGCGCCATCCTCGAAAATCGTGTCCACCCACAGCGCCCGAAGCATCTTGACCAGATGTGATTTGCCGGAGCCAAAGAAACCACTGACCCATACCGCAGGCTGCTGAGCCTGATTGATGTTCTTCAGATAGGTTTCAAGAATGTGAGCCATGCCTTTTTCGTATTGGCCATCACACACGAAGGTTTCCAGTTCGTAGCGAAGCACCTCCAGAGCCTGGCTGGTTTCCTCGTCATTGACGCTTGCCACGCCTTCGTTGACCAGTTTTCGGGTGGCCGGATCTTTCTGGTAAATATCACGATTGTTCATCATCAACCCCTCGTTCAAAATTCCCTGTCCGCAGTGATGGGCACGGCGAGGTAATTCCACCCGTCATAACCGTCCAGCAGTCTGTAATTGTTGTTTTCAAAGCTGCCCGGGAAAAAGACCAGGAGCCGTCCTTTGACCGTCGGTGCAAGCTTATCGACGACCTCTTTGACTTTCAGAAAACCAAAGAGCGAGCCCACCCCTTTTAAGGCCACTACAGAATCTTCGCCAATTTTATTTTTCTCAAGAAAGGCCGCAAACTCATCCGTGATAAATGTCAGATATTTTGGAAGCAGCGTGGAAAGAAGATTCGGCGTCTGAAAATAGCTCTTGGCATATCGCTGAGAAGCAAGCCAGGTTGAGAAAGCGTCCGTCAGGTCAAAGACGGCCCAGTCATGGCCCGCCTGGCGGGTGACTATTTCAAATTCGTCCACCTTGGCTCGCAGCCAGCGCTCTTCGGTTTCATTATAAACACAGAAAATAACACGTTGGGCAGCAGCAGCGTCACCTCGCCACGGCACCGCGATATATGTGCCATAGGACTGAATCAGGCGCTTAACTCTGCTCACGGAGCCACCTCATTTCCTGTTCGTTAATAAGATTGGGGAATAGCACCTCGATAACATTGCCCGCCCGTTTGAACACAATCCAGCCTTTGCGCGAAGCGTCAATAGCTAACTCTACAGCCTTGTCGAATGAGCAGTCGAGGAGCTTGGCATATTCGGTTCGAAAAAGGGAATCGCCGCGTACGCCGGTCAGGTAACCAAGCAACAGTGCGTAGGACACGCCTCCTGCGGTTGGCACTGCGCGTGCTCGCACCTTGTGCGCCCGGCCTTTAATATGACCGGATTTCGTCCAGGTAGAATTGATATTCTGTGCAGTGGATTTCAGCGTCGCTTTACTGAACCTGCCGGCCTCCTTTTCCTCGATAAGCTCTTCAAGAGCTTCCCGGCGGATAGTTGTACCTTCAGAAAATTTCAGAATGAAGGGAGCCGACATCCGAAAAACCGGATCGCGGGCGTAAGCGCAGAGAAGCGCCAGCAGTTGTTGGCCGGAAGGATCGCGCTGCCAGAAATATAGGAGTGCACGAAATAACGTAACGGAAGGATCAAGCGAATAAAGGTCGACGAGATGACGGTAAGTCAAAGCGCGTGTTTTACCGGAGCGCTTCCCCAGACAATTCTCATCATCAATGGCTCGCCGATAGTCGGTCTTCCCGGCTTTAGAGTGGTCAACGTAAGACAACAGCGCCCTAAGCTCATCAAGCATCATGGTACGTGAAGTATGGGCTCCACCACGCTTGAAGCTAAATCCAAAACGGATTAAGCCATTCCTCCTGGTCTCGTCCATGTTCACCACTGCTTACACTTATTCCTCATTGATCAAGCTCCTGCCATTCATGATTTATCTGTTGTCCCACCCGACTTCACCCATTCATCCACTTCAGCTTTCTTGAACTTCCACAGACGGCCCAGGCGGTGGGCGGGCATATCATAGCTGTTGATCCACTTGTACACGGTGTCGTTGCTGACACCGAGGTGTTTGCAAATCTCCTTCATCGACAACCAGCGGTCTTCCATTTCGGCCATGCTTGAGCTCCTTGCAGGCGATGCAGCTTGAACCATCATCCCGCCCGCAATAACAGGACGAGATGCACATGGCTCTCCCAAACTATATCCATGAAACTACGTGAGCGCATGCAATGAAGTCAAACGATCTTTACCGATTTGGGCCGACCACTTGCTGGCATGCCTGGTTGGAATGCATGCAAGTACGGACACTGATTTGGGAATCGGATAGGAATCGGTGATCCATGGAATGTGCATATCATCATGGTATGTCGATATATTGCCGACATACTATGCCTGTTTAGACACAATTCAGGATGATTGTTTTTCAGATCAGTCGGCTGCTGCTGCTTCCGTCTCCGCCTTTTCCGGTTCGTCCGCGTCGTTACTGATGCGCGGCGATGCCTTGGGCCTGCGACCATCCACGATATCGGGCGGAGGGCTACCCATATCCTCTATAGCCTTGCTCCATTTCGCATTCGCAGCCCGCGCATCTTCACGTGTGACTGCATGGAACCTGTATTCGCGCTGAAGCTCGAAGGCGTGCAGCACCAAGCGCATGGCACGGCGGATGTTCTGTTCGTTTTTCGCATAGGAGATCAGGCCGACATAGCGGCAGGTATAACAGGCGCGGATTAATTCATCGCACTCGGATACGAGGTAGGCCCCCATGAAGCCGTAAGGTGTTGCAAATTGAAGCGGCACGCTGACCGGGGTGCTGGATGCCGCCACGTTCACATCCACGCCCTTCTTTTTCTCATTGCGGAAATGGACGGTGAGCATGCGGTGAAGATCGCCAATCTCCATCCTCGCCGATTCAATGGCGTTATTCGTTTTCTCAAGATACCAGTCGGCGAACGGATCATCCGCCCGGGCGGCGGCCCAGATGGCGTTCATGCGCGCCGCGAAGCGAAGTAGACCTGTCATCGGCGACGGACTGCCGTCCGATCTTCGGCTGTACACCAGCCTCCACCCCTGCTTTGTGTGAATCTC
>CAZQZF010000056.1:0-10246 GCA_964597745.1 uncultured Zetaproteobacteria bacterium | reverse complement strand
CAAGCGAATCAAGAGCTTGCGCTATGGATGTGCGGCCAACTGCTTTTTCTAGGATCATCCTTAACGCCATCCCGGCTCTGCGGAACACGGATAACCAATTTGCCAATGCGGGCGTAAAGCCGCCTCGGGCGATGGCCGTTCCGATATCCCTTGCGTTCACCTCTGTGCTCATAGCGTCCGGCTGCCAAATGCTCCGTCATCTGTGCGTCCAATACCTGGTTTACCACCGTCTCAACCAGTCCCTTTAATCCATCATCGCTCGTTAAAATTCCTTTCACCTGATCTCATGTCAGGTTAATCTCGTACTCGGCCATCTGCTTCCTCCTTAAGATTTGATATCGCTAACACCAAACCTAACGGAAAGCAGGTGGCCATCCACCTCATGTGAATTTACAGCAGTATAGGGACTCAACCTGTTTTTCATGAAAAAGCGGGCTAGACTGCGAGGATGTCAGCACGAGTTCGTATAAAGATCTGCGGCATTACCCGTCTGGAAGACGCCCTGGCGGCTGCGGACCTTGGCGTCGATGCAGTGGGCTTTGTCTTTTATAAAACAAGCCCCCGATATATATTTCCGGACCGGGCGGCGGAGATCATCAACCGGCTTCCCCCATTTGTCAGCGCCGTGGGCCTGTTTGTGAATCCAGCTCAGGAGGAGATTGATCAAACCCTTGCTGATTGTCCGATCGACGTCATTCAGCTTCATGGGGATGAATCACCGGCATTCTGCTCCCGGCAGAATCGACGGGTAATTAAAGCTATTTTAGTGTCCGGCGTTACAGATCTTAAAAGAGCCGGCCAATACGATTGCAGCGTGTTGCTGGATTCCAGGGCTCCGGAAGGTATGTATGGCGGTAGTGGAATGAGATTTGACTGGTCGATTCTCGACCGGTTCGTGCATCCATATCCCGTTATCCTGGCGGGCGGTCTGAATGATGAAAATATTCGGGCGGCCTTGAACAGTCGCCAGTTTCATGCCGTGGATGTATCCTCCGGCGTTGAATCCTCTCCAGGTATCAAGAACAGGGGGAAGATGCGCCGGTTTGTCGAACGCGTGCAGGATTTTAATGCGCAACAGGAGAACAGTTGAGCCAATCAGGCAGCTACGCATATAATCAGGAAATCCTGCACAAGCCGGATCGGGGCGGTCATTTCGGAAGATTTGGCGGCAGGTATGCGGCTGAAACCCTGATGGCCCCACTTGAGGAACTCGAAACCACATTTAACGAGACATGGCCTGATCCCGCCTTTCAGGGCGAGTTGTCCGACCTGCTGACCCATTATGCCGGCAGACCAACGCCCGTCTTTCATGCCCGCGCCTTGTCCAAAAAGATTGGCGGCGCCCAGATTCTGCTTAAACGCGAGGATTTGACTCATACCGGGGCTCACAAAATCAATAACACCATTGGGCAGGGGCTTCTTGCCCGCCGCATGGGGAAGCGCCGGGTGATTGCCGAGACCGGCGCCGGCCAGCATGGCGTTGCCACGGCGACGGTGGCAGCCATGTTCGGCATGGCATGTGATGTCTATATGGGCCGCGAAGATATGAAGCGGCAAGCGCCCAATGTATTTCGCATGCGCCTCCTGGGGGCGAGAGTCATACCGGTGGATGCGGGTACGGCCACCCTCAAGGATGCTCTGAATGAGGCCCTCAGGGACTGGGTAGCATCATGCCGCGAGACCTTCTACATCATCGGCACGGTTGCGGGACCACACCCATACCCGCTGATGGTACGCCAGTTTCAGTCCATCATCGGCCAGGAAGCCCGTGAGCAATGTCAACAATACATTGGCCATCTTCCGGACGTCGCTATTGCCTGTGTCGGGGGCGGTTCAAATGCCATGGGCCTGATGCACTGTTTCCGCGATGACCCGATCCGTCTGGTTGCGGTCGAGGCAGCAGGGGAGGGATTGAACTCCGGCAGGCATGCCGCTTCGATGGCGGCTGGAAAACCGGGTATTCTGCATGGCAACCTGACCTATCTTCTGGAAGATGAAGAGGGCCAGATTCTCGGCACGCACAGCATCTCCGCCGGACTTGATTATCCCGGTGTCGGCCCGGAGCTGGCCGATATGGTTGAGAAGAAAAGAATTGAGCTGGCATCAGCAACCGATGCGGAGGCGCTGGATGCCTTTCAGCGTCTGGCCAGAACGGAGGGCATCCTGCCCGCGCTGGAATCAAGCCATGCCCTGGCCCATGCCATGCATCTTGCTGCTGAGATGGACAAGGATCAATGGATACTGGTAAATCTGTCCGGCCGGGGAGACAAGGATCTGAATACTGTTTGTGAAGCGCTTGGAGTGGACGTTAAGGGTTTGATGCCATGAGCGCCAATGGATCCTCTGTGTCAAATGACAGACTGTCTAGCTGCTTTGCTAATGCGGCTGGCGAAAACCGCGCCGCCCTGATCGGTTATCTAACGGCCGGCGATCCCAATCCGGAAGCTTCCGATCAAATTCTTAATACTCTGGCGAGACAGGTCGATATCCTTGAAATTGGTATACCGTTTTCAGACCCGATGGCTGATGGCCCTGTTATTCAGGCAGCCAGTGAACGCGCCCTGGCAGCCGGCACCCGCCTCGATGATGTATTCCGCCTGACCGGATCAGTGCGCAGCCGGAATCCCGGAACTGGTATTGTGCTGATGGGCTATGCCAATGTTGCCTATGCCCCCGGTTTTGACAACTTTGCCCTGCGGGCCAGTGAAGCTGGCGCGGATGGCGTCTTGCTTGTTGATCTTCCGCCGGAGGAGTCCGCATTGGAATCTGATTCCGCGCTGCGGAATCATGGCCTGCATAATATTCGACTGCTTGCGCCCACATCTTCTATTGAGCGCCGCCGGCTTCTGACGCAGTCAGCCAGCGGTTTTCTCTATTACGTCTCCCTGACCGGCGTGACCGGTGCAAGCATCTCCGACATGGGCGAAGTTCAGAGGCAGGTGGAGGCCATCCGGCAGTTGAGCAGCTTGCCAATCGGGGTCGGTTTTGGCGTCAAGACGGCTGAACAGGCCCACAGAGTCGCACAGTTTGCGGATGGCGTCGTGGTTGGAAGCCACTTTGTTGGTCAGATTGAGAAGTATCTTTCCGATTCTTCTGCCATGATGAGAGCTATGGAACATGCGGCCAGTACGATTCGCCAGGGGTTGAGCCGTCCATGAAGCTGAAAGTCCTTGGTTGTTACGGGGGGCAGTTGCTCGGATTTCGCCTGACTTCCTTCCTCGTCAATGACAGTGTTCTCATTGATGCCGGGGCGCCGTCTCAGGCGCTGAGCCTTGAGGAGCAGTACGGCATTCGCCATGTCTTTGTTTCACATACCCACCTGGATCATATCAAGGATATCGCGTTTCTGGCGGATAACCGTTCCTTGAAACGTCTTGGCGGCGCCCGCGAGAACCGGCGGATGTGTGTGCACAGCCTGGCCGGGAATCTGGATGTGTTGAAGGAAAGTTTTTTTAATAACAAAATCTGGCCGGATTTTACCCTGATCCCCTCAAGCAAAGATCCGATTCTGGTTCTTGAAGCCATTCAACCCGAAGTTGCGGTCGTGGCGGACGGGGTAAGGATTACGCCAATACCGGTTAACCACCCGGTTCCCTGTACCGGCTTTCTCATTGAGGAAGATGGCATGCAGTTCATCTATACGGCCGATACCGGCCATACTGACCGCATCTGGGAAATCGCCAATGAGCAACCCAATCTTCGTGGAATTATCGTGGATTGTTCATTTCCCAACGCCTACGAGGCCCTGGCTGAAATCAGCGGTCATATGACCCCCAAAGGCCTGGCCAGAGAGTTGGAAAAACTCAACCGATGTGGAGACATCCCCGTTTACCTTTACCATATGAAGCCGGAAACCCTGAACATCCTGAGCGCGGAAGTGGAGGCCTTAGCTATTCCGCACCTGCGTATGCTTACCCAGGTGGACGAGTTTCTGTTATGAACTGGATTACCAGACTGATTGAAAAGCCAACAAAATTACTTAGTTCTCGATCTGAAGGCGCTCCTGAGGGGCTCTGGGAAAAATGTCCGGACTGCTGTGAGGCTATTTATCATCGAGATCTGGTGAAAAACCAGATGGTCTGTCCAAACTGCGCCCACCACCTGCGTATCAATGCCATGGATCGCGCCGGGTTCCTGTTTGACGAAGGTTTTCAGTTACTCGACGAATCCCTGCATTCCGTCGACAGGCTGAATTTTCGCGACAGGAAACGCTATCGTGATCGGTTGAAGGACTTTGCCAAACGCGCCGGCAACCAGGACGCAGTACTGAATTTTTCCGGTTCTGTTGAGGGGCAACCTATTTCAGCATCCATTTTTGAGTTTGGTTTCATGGGTGGAAGTATGGGGTCCGTCGTAGGCGAGAAGCTCGTTCGAGCCATGGATCGATCGATCGAACATGGCTGGCCCTATCTTCTGGTTACTGCTTCCGGCGGAGCGCGCATGCAGGAAGGTATTTTTTCACTGATGCAAATGGCCAAAACCTCGGCAGTCTGCGCCAGGCTTCAGGATGCCGGCCTCCCTTTTGTCTGTCTGCTTACTGACCCGACCATGGGGGGTGTTTCCGCTTCTATCGCTTGGCTTGGCGACATCATTCTGGCTGAACCCGGAGCGCTGGTCGGGTTTGCCGGTCCCCGCGTTATCCGTGAGACCGTCAACCAGGAACTGCCCGAGGGCTTCCAGCGTAGCGAATTCCTGCTTAAACATGGTCTGATTGATGCCATCATTGACCGCCGGAAAACGAGGGATTATCTGAGCGTATTATTCACTCATCTGACCAACAAAGCATACCATCACTAACCCGCATGTTGTGCATGAAGGATTCGCCTGCCTGTGCGTGAACGCACGCAGGCAGGCGCAACGCGCAGGCAAGTTATCCATCATATGTCCGCCTTCGTGCAATATGCGGGCTAACTGCTAACAGGGTTGCGCTGGCTCATAATTAACCTGGATTATCCATGAATAAACCGGAGACTGTTGAACAATGGCTTGAGCGGTTGGGCGATCCCGCCGCCGATCGGGACTATAAACCGGGCCACGACCGTACACGCAGATTACTGGCAAACATCGAACTGATACGCCCTCGCTTGCGCATTCGCATTGCGGGCACCAACGGTAAAGGCTCGACGGCCTTTATGCTTGCCCGGGCGTTATCCGTCTGCGGGATGAGGGTTGGCTTGTACACCTCTCCACACATCCATTGTTTTAATGAACGTATCCGAATCAACGGCGATCCGATTGGTCATATCGAACTGTTGGCCGGCCTTGAATATCTTATGCCTTCAGCACTCAGGATTGGCGCCAGCTATTTTGAGGTAGCCACTGCCCTGGCCCTGCGCTTTTTCAGCGCCGGCAATGTTGATGCCGAGATACTGGAGGCAGGTGTTGGCGCCCGCCTGGATGCCACAACGGCCGTTCCCGCTGATATGGCCGTGATCTCCCCGATCGGGTTGGATCATCAGGCGTGGCTTGGCAATTCTCTAAGCGCCATTGCCGCCGAAAAGGCGCATGTGATGGACGGATGTTCATGGGCCATCAGTGCGCCTCAGGCACAAATCGTGACTCATGTATTGCGGGAGTTCAGGCCGGATATGGATATACAGCGGCATCTCTCCGCCTTTCCGGCCCTGGCCAGCCCTGGCCGGCATCAACAAACCAATGCCAGCCTGGCCTTCGCAGCCATGCAGAGGTTGAAGACAGTTCTTTTTCCCGAGATCGACATGGAGATAGCCCGCAAGGCTATTGCCGGAACGGTTGTGCCGGGGCGTCTGCAATCCCTGCACTGGGGAAAACGCCTCATCTGGCTGGATGCGGCGCACAACCGGCACGCAATTCAGGCCCTGTTGCCCACATTGAGGGAACTGGCCGATCCTTTTGATGGTATTTTCATTTTTCCCCGCCGGGATCGGGATCTCAGCGATTCTCTGGAACTTCTCCGGCCCTATGCCCATCGCCTCATTACCCCTGTATGGATGCAACCTGGTTCCGATTTCAGTTATGAAAATCTGGAGAATGCCCTGCAGACCGAACTTGATAACCGACAGCGAGGAAGGTTTCTGGTTCTTGGATCGTTTACCAGCGTTGCCTCCGCTGAAAACTGGTTGATCCATCACTCCGCCGGGCACTGACCGGCACAACATACATCCATTGGCCAAATGGCAGCGCCTGATGCTCGCGCCTTCGTAAAAAATGCGGTCTAATCCGTCTTCCGAACACCGATCCAGATAGTGTGCCGAATGCTGCGCTGCGCGGGGCGCGCCAGCACGCATCTCTCTTCCACCGCGAAACCGATCTTAAGCATACGTTGGGTAAACGCCGTGTCCGATGCGGCCGACCAGACGGTTAGTACTCCGCCTGGTCTAAGCGCATCATAGGCATTATTCAGCCCGTGCAAGCTGTAGAGCGAGTCATTGTCTCCGCGGGTGAAGCCATTCGGACCATTATCCACATCCAGCATGATGGCGTCGAAGCTGTTTTTATGCTCATGCATCACCACACCGACATCCCGTTCCACAACAATAACACGCGAATCATCGAGGGGAAATCCGGCAACTGACCCCAGATGTTCCCGATTCCAGCGTACGACCGCAGGCACCAGTTCGGCAACTGTTACTGTTGCTGTGGGAACGGTATGTGAAAGGGCTGAAGCCAGCGTAAAACCCATGCCCAGACCGCCCACCAGCAGGTGTGGATATTCCCGGCCGGCAATATGTTCACAGGCCAGTTCAGCCAGGGCATCCTCCGAGTTGTGGGAGCGACTGTTCATCAGTTCGCCCAGTCTGTCCACACGGATCGAGAATTCTTTGCCGCGTTGGTACAGTCGCAGGCTTGTGCCATGATCAGAGGCGGTGCCGATCAGTTGATAGGGCATCATAGGCGGATTATTTTCCCGTTAGCTCCCAAAGCTCTTTAACCTCTTTTTTCAAGGCAGCCACCTCTTCTTCCAACCGGGCAATACGATCAGACTCCATCTTTTCGCAACTCGATAGGTCGTCAACTCTCTCCCTAGCAGTGGTTTCAACCATCGACCTGCCGCACAACAGATGCGCATAACGATCTTCCCGTTGACCGGCAGCGCGTGGAATCCGCATCAGGAAAGGTTCATCGCGCTCCATCAGCTGCTGCAGCAGCTCCTGCAACTCATTACTGGCTTCAAATGTGACCATGCGCCCAGTGTTGATACGGATCTCATTGAGGGTTAACGGACCGCGCAGCATCAGCACGCAAATCACCGCCCGCTCCTTGCAGGAGAGTCGAAGCTTGCGGGAGAGATGTTGTTCATAGCGGTCCGCCCTGCCATCCATACGGGCGGTAACGAGCCCCTCGGCGCGCAGGCCATTGACCAGCCCTCCAACCTCGCCCTCGCTCAGGTTCATGACCGGCTGGCGGCTGCTCTTCTGATTACATGCCGCAGTCAGGGCCTTGAGCGTCAGTGGGTAGTAGGCCGGCGTGGTCATCTGCTTCTCCATCAGACATCCCAGCACCCGCGCCTCCTGTTCTGATAACATACCTTCAATCGGATCTCCAATCACAACACAACTCCGCTTCTCATCATATGGTCTGACTTCTGATCTGTACCCATCTTCCTCTACCGGTTAAAAAACTCCAAGGTCAGGTTGTTATCATCCTCTTTGACCCTGCACCATGAGGCATAGCGCATGTCGAACCGCCGAATGCTCGCCAGCGGGGCGTTCAGCACATCAGCCAAAATCATGCGCATGGCGCCTGAATGGGAGATAACAAGAACATGCCGTCCCCGCTGTTCATGCAGAAGATTATGCCAGCCCTGCCGCACGCGCTCGCTGAATGCGTGCAGGGATTCAGCGCCTGGTATTTGCATGTCTGCCGGATTGCTCCGCCAGTGTGCAAGCATGCCCGGAAACGCATTCTCAATCTCCTCATGGCTCAGACCCTCCCATGCCCCGTATTCCATCTCGCGGAAACGTGGTTCAATCAGGCACGGGATGGATGCCTCCCCGGACCAGACCTTGGCCGGTTGCCGGCAGCGTTCCAGTGGAGAGGTGATTATAGCCTCCGTCTGTTCCCTGATCCGCCGCCAGACGGCATCCATTGCCGTGCGCCCCCTGCCGGTCAGGGCATCGTCGGTATTGCCACGGTATCTGTTCCCTCCCTCCAATTCACCATGACGCAGGAGATCGATAATAGTCACAGATTCTTTTTCCCCTTCATTATCCTTGGATAATTGATGGTCTTCTCGCAAAAAGTCTATCCATAGCCTTGTGACTTTACCACAAATCCGCTACCTTAAGGCGCTACCCATATGTTTGCGAGGACATACCGAACCGAGGATGAATGATGCAGGATTTTAACCCGACCGCTCCCGACAACCGGCGTGCTATGCGGTATATCCGGGGGATCCTGGAATATATTGGCGATGACCCCTCGCGAGAAGGGCTCCTTGAGACCCCCGAGCGCGTTCTGAAGGCCATGCATGAATATTTCTCCGGCTACCGGGAAGATCCGAGAGAACACCTGCTGAAGACGTTTGAAGAGGTGGAGGGTTATGATGAGGTGGTGCTGGTGTCCGATATTGATGTATTCAGCCATTGCGAACATCACATGGCCCCCTTTATTGGCAAGGCGCATGTGGCCTACATTCCGGCTGGTCGAGTCGTAGGCCTGTCTAAACTGGCCAGAGTGGTGAATGCGTATGCCAGACGTCTTCAGGTTCAGGAAAAAATGACGATGCAGATCGCCCAGACCATCGAAGAGGTTCTGAAGCCGGCTGGCGTAGCCGTGATTCTCCAGTGCCGCCATTTTTGCATGTGTTATCGAGGCGTCAAAAAACCCGGCTCCTGGACGACGACATCGAAACTGACGGGTGTGTTCCTGAAAAACCCCTCTTCCAGACTGGAACTGTTCAAACTCATCGGGATGGATAAAAAACATTTCTAAAGGCGTCCTGCTGATCAATCTGGGGAGTCCGGAAGCGCCGACGGAACAGGCACTGCGAACCTATCTGGCTGAATTTCTGTGGGATAAACGGGTGGTTGATCTGCCCCGTCTGATCTGGTGGCCAATCCTGCATGGTATCATTCTGCGCACCCGGCCGGCGCGATCCGCCAGGCTGTATGCCAACATCTGGACCGATGAAGGCTCGCCTCTGCTGGCGATCAGCCGGCGTCTGAAAGAGGCTATCCAGAACGAGATTCACGAGCGACTCGGCAAGGACGCGCATGTAGAATTATCCATGCGTTACGGCAATCCTTCCGTCCGTACAGGTCTGGAGAGGTTGCGAGAGGAAGGTTGTAATAATATTCTGATCTTTCCACTTTATCCCCAATACTCAAAGACGACCACTGCCTCCTCTTTCGATGCCGTTGCCGATGCGATTGCAGGCTGGCCAGACAAGCCCGGCTTGCGTTTTATACGCAGTTATCATGATCATCCCGATTACATAAAAGCCCTGGCCAATAGCGCCCGGCAGGTCTGGAAAGAGGATGGAGAGCCGGAACGGTTATTGATATCCTTCCATGGCATTCCTGAACGCTATGCCGAGGCCGGAGATCCCTACCCGGATGAGTGCCGCGACACTGCCCGTTTGTTGGCCAAAGAGCTTGGGTTAGCCGGTGAGCAGTGGGCCATCAGCTTCCAGTCCAGATTTGGCCGGGAAGAGTGGCTGAAGCCCTATGCCAGCGAAACCCTTACACATTGGGGAAAGGCAGGGATTAAAGGCGTCGATGTCATATGCCCCGGCTTTGCCGCCGATTGCCTGGAAACGCTGGAGGAAATCAGCGTCCAGAACCGCGCCCTGTTTGAGCAAGCTGGCGGCAGAGGGTTTCGTTACATTCCAGCGCTGAATGATCGCATCGAACATGTCAGCGTCCTTTCAGATATCATAACCCGGCAACTGTGAAGCCTAGGAGCCTGTCGGACTTATGATAAATCTACTGCGCGGCAGGGACAGCGGTCCAAAAACCTCCGTATTTTCGTTACATAGTTACCACTATGCGCCTCAAATCCGTAGTCTTTTGGCCTCGCTTCCCCACCTGCTCGCTACGATTCCCCTAAGTCCGACAGGCTCCTAGCCCGGACTATTCATAAATCGCCGTGATGATTGATTCGGGGCATCCATGCCCCTCTCCCTTCGGGCGCACTTCGTGCGTCCAAACGGCAATCCTGCCTTTTTGTGCGCCGGGCAAAGGAACAACCGGGGTCCCCGCGAAATATACGCAGTAGATTTTGTGGGGTGGAAGCTTGGGCGCGGCAGTATTTATGAATAGTCCGG
>CAZQZF010000055.1:0-10336 GCA_964597745.1 uncultured Zetaproteobacteria bacterium | reverse complement strand
CATGTAGGTGATCAGACCGACCGGTTCGCCATCCACGACAATACCTTCATAGAGCTTTTGAGCGACTTGCATAGTCTTTCTTGCCGTAAATCCAAGCTTTCGCGATGCATCCATCTGCAGGGTGGTGGTGATAAACGGTGGTGACGGTTGTTGCCTTACCTGCTTCTTCTGAACATCGCTGACCTGAAATGTAGATTTTTCCACCCGGTTGGCCATCACCTTGGCATTGACGCCATCGCTGATGGCGAATTTACCAAGTTTTTTCCCATCTACGGCATGCAACCGGGCCTGAAAGAGAGCATCGGAAACCTCACATTTTGTGTCAATTGTCCAAAACTCTTTTGGAATAAAATCGTGGATCAGTTGCTCGCGTTCGCAAATCAGTCGCAGGGCAACCGACTGCACACGACCGGCTGAAAGTCCGCTACGGATTTTGCGCCACAGTAATGGTGACAGGGTAAAACCGACCAGATAATCCAGTGCGCTGCGGGCCTGCTGGGCATCTACCAGCTGCATATCCACTTCGGTTGGATTCTCAACGGCGTTGGTAATCGCTTTTTTTGTAATCTCATTAAAGGTGATGCGTTGAATCTGTTTGCCTTCCAGCGAACCCCGCTGGCGCAACACCTCAGCCACATGCCAGGCAATGGCTTCACCTTCGCGGTCCAGATCGCTGGCGAGAATCAGGGTGTCGGCCTTTTTCATGGCCCTGTTAATGGCATCCAGCCGTTTCTTCTTGTCTTCGATCACCTGATAGGTGATGGCAAAATCATTATCAGGATCTACCGAGCCATCCCTCTTGGGAAATGCTCGCACATGGCCATAGGAGGCCAGCACCTTATAACCTTTACCCAGATACTTTTCGATCGTTTTGGCTTTTGCTGGAGATTCCACAACAACAAGAGCAGACATGATTAATTCTCCTGATTAGATATGATGATCTTCAGTCGGCGGCCAACTATGGGAATTTTTTTTCGAAAATACCAGCCCGCCTTTTTTATAACGCCATGTACACGCAGCAGTTTAACGAGATTATCTTCGCTTTCCCCTTAATTGGCGGATCTGTTGTTCCAGAAGGGATGCACTGGCCTGTCCGGATGGCAAGGCAGGCGCACTGACCAGTTCCACTTCGGCAAATATACGGCGCAGAACATGAGTCCAGCGCACATCCGGATTATGGCTAAAGATGCTGTTCCACAGGCCCCGCAGGGCGAGCGGGATCACAGGGGCGGAATCGCGAGCGACGATACGTTCGAAGCCGGGGAGGAAACAATGGATTTCACCATCCTCAGTAAGTTTGCCCTCAGGGAAGAAGCAGACCAGTTCGCCACTCTTCAATGCCTCGGAAATCTGATCAAACGCCTTTCTGAGCACGGCAATATTGCCTCTGCCTCCGGCAATCGGAATGACTTTGGCCGTCCGAAATACAAAGTTGAGTATGGGAAGCCGAAAAATATTATCGTCCATCACAAAACGGATCGGCCTCGGACAACAGGCTGTTAGGATCAGCACGTCAACATAGCTGACGTGGTTGCATACAAGCAGTGCCGCTCCCTCATCCGGAATATGACGGATATCCTGTTTTACCCGATAGAAGGTGTGAATCAGCATCCAGACAATGAATCGCATCAGAAACTCGGGCACCAGACTGTAAATATAGATAGCAACCATGGCATTAAGCAGGGCGGTGAGCAGAAAGAATTGGGGGATGGACAGGCCGGCCACTCCAAGCATCAACATGGCCACGACGGATGAGATGACCATCAGCAGGGCATTGAGGACATTATTAGCCGCAATCATGCGCGACAGATGTGATCGTTCGCTCTGTTGCTGAATCTGGGCATAGAGCGGCACGATGTAAAACCCGCCAAACACACCGATCATCAGCATATCCACAAGCACGCGCCAGCTTCCCCACTGGAAGAGAAACCCCGCGATGTTCCGGCTTGCAGCAACACCCTGATGCGCGAAAAATAGATCCAGGCCGAACAGGGTGAGTCCTATTGAGCCAAAAGGCACCAGTCCGATCTCAACCCTCTTCCCGGACAGACGGTCACAGAGCAGGGATCCCGCACCAATTCCGATCGAGAAAATGGTCAGCAGCAACGTCACGACCTGCTCATTGCCGCCCAGGGACAGGCGCGTAAAATTTGGCAACTGGGTTAAATAGGCCGTGCCCAGAAACCAGAACCATGAGATACCGAGCATAGACAGGAACAGGGGGCGATTCCTGAAGGCAAACTTCAGGTTGCGCATTGTTTCACTGAAGGGATTGAGGTTGATACGCAGATCCGGGTCGACAGCCGGGGTATGCGGTATATACCAGCTGCAGATAATACCCAGACCAGCGGCAAGCACGATCACTGAGGATAAGATCACTGTGTTTTCCAGCCCGATTAAAAGGCCGCCCGTGATGGTGCCGATCAAAATAGCCAGGAAGGTGCCCATCTGCACCAGGCCGTTGCCTGCGACCAGTTCCGTGCTCTTTAAATGCTGAGGCAGGATTCCATATTTGATGGGCCCAAAAACAGCGGATTGTGTTCCCATCAGAAAGAGGGCGGAAATCAACAGGGTCAGATTATTCAGATAAAACCCGACAGCGCCCAGAGACATGATTATCACCTCGGCAATCTTGATCCAACGAATAAACCTGGATTTTTCAAATTTATCCGCCAATTGACCAGCTGATGCGGAAAATAGAAAAAACGGGAGAATAAACATGGCTGCGCTAAGATTGGTAAGGAGATCCGTATGTTTATCCGCTAACTTGAACGCAATGAGAATAATCAGCGCATTTTTAAATACATTATCATTAAATGCCCCCAGAAACTGGGTCAGGAAATATGGGGCAAAGCGACGCTGTCTGAGTAAAGAATCGGGCATGAAGTTTCCCATCATATGGAATAAGCGACGCCAACCCTACACAAACCATGGCGAAAAGTCGGCATCCTGCCTTCTGAAAACATGGCGGAGAGGGTGGGATTGCTCAGGGCATCCGTGCCCTTCACCCTGCGGGCCCGCCTTTGGCGGTCCAAATTGGCTGTCCTGCCAATTTGTCGAACCCAACGTGTGTTCTCACCCACCCCCTGTTCAGCATCTTTTCAAAAGGCAGATAATTCTACCTTCTGAAAAGATGGCGGAGAGGGTGGGATTCGAACCCACGTGGCAGGATTAGCCGCCCAACCGATTTCGAGTCGGTGCCGTTATGACCGCTTCGGTACCTCTCCATGGCAACAGGACTTCTGAAAACTGTACACAAACAGGCGAGAACTCAAGCCCTTATGAGATTATGCCTCTGTTTATTTGTCCTCACTAAATATTCCAATAGCTCGGAGACGCAATTCTCTCTGCTGAAGCAGGGATTCCAAAGGGGTTTCAATCAATTCCAGAAGCGCCTTATTCAGAACTTCGGAAATTTCCCTGGCAGCTTGCTCGATGTTCCGGTGAGCACAGCCCAGTGGCTCGGGAATGATTCCATCAATGACCTTTAAGTCCAGGAGATCATTGGCCGTGATCCTCAATGCCTCGGCAGCCTGCTCTGCATACTTTCGATCACGCCAAAGGATTGCCGCGCAACCTTCGGGAGAGATGACCGAATAGGTTGTAAATTGCTGCATATACAGCCGGTCACCAACACCAATCGCCAGGGCGCCGCCGGATCCTCCCTCGCCAATTACGGTACAGATAACAGGGACCCTGATATGAGACAATTCGGCAAGATTACGAGCAATGGCCTCGCTCTGCCCGCGTGATTCCGCATCAACGCCAGGCCAGGCGCCAGCCGTATCAATAAAGGTAAGAATCGGCATTGAAAACCGCTCGGCAAGATGAAAAAGGCGCAATGCCTTGCGATAGCCTTCAGGGCGTGGCATGCCAAAGTTCCGCCTGATCTTTTCCTTGGTGTCACGGCCTTTCTGATGTCCGACAAGCATCACGGAATGCCCATTCAGACTGGCCGGGCCGCCAATGATTGCTTCATCATCCGCAAATATACGATCTCCATGCATCTCCCTGAAATCGTCAAAAATCAGGGGCACATAATCAAGAAAGTACGGACGATCCGGATGCCTGGCTAATTGGTTGATTTGCCAACGGCTGGCTTTTGAATAAATTTGTTGAATGAGCTTATCACGTTTCTGAGTCAGGTGCTCGACTTCTTCCGCAATATTTACTTCCTTGCTTGTGCTCATTTGAGACAGATCATCGATTTTGGAGCTAAGTTCGGCAATCGGCCGCTCAAAATCCAGATAGACAGCGCCCCGGTCCATTGTGTCGCCCATCAGTGACCCTGGACGAGGTGAGCGGCAAGGCGCTCGAGAGCGTAAGAAAGGGGACAGTTTACTTTCTTCGGGACGAAAAAGTGAAACTGTCCCCTGTTTACCAGCCCCTTGGCGGGATAGACAATGATTTTGTGGGACAGGGCACTAGCCCGCATATTGCAACCTTTTCTTTATTTGTCTTCCGGCAGTGACAGGTTTTTGCCATTTCCGGCAGCGTAGAAGCAATGATTCGTGACCAAACAGCTTCTCTATGCAATTTTCAATTTCTCCATTCCAGGCAATGCCCTGCTTACAGCGCAAGACAGCTATGCTGCCATCCGCCAATCGAATATTGAATATGAATTCCGCCTTGCCCGGATAGCGTTTAATCATAGTCTCCATTGTTTCAACAGTCACCTCATCCACGGCCATAACCGACGTGTGAATTTCTACACTCTCTACCAGTTCCGGCAGAATTTCATCAAGGCAGGCAAGATCCTCAGCCAACAGGGTTGGGTCTTCCCTGGATTTATCAACCGTTGCGAGAACTAGCATGGCCTTGTCAGACTTGATTTTCTCACTGATTTTGGCAAACAGCTTGGGAAAACAGACCAACTCCGCACCACCGGAAAGGTCTTCAAGATGAATAAAGGCCATTCGGCCCTTGTGTCCCTGATGATATTTTATCTGCCCGATACTGACCGCCAAAACAACCCTGGCGCCATTGGGCCAGGAAGTCAGATCCTTCAGACAACCATCGCTCAGGCCGTGCAAAGTTCCCAGATATGCTTCAAGTGGATGGCCGGTCAGGTAGAATCCAAGCGCCTCGCGCTCAAATCTTAATTTGTCCCCTAGTCCCCAGACCGGCACTTCGGGATACGTTCCGTCACTGGAGGTATGATCAACGGATGCAAACAGGGCGGACTGGCCGGAACTGGTTTCGTTGCGACGACGGTTGGCCTGCTCACTTATGGACGGAATCGCTACCAGGGCCGCATTCCGGTGCGGTATGAGGCCATCCATTGCGCCAGCTTTAATTAGAGCTTCCAGCATGCGCTTATTGACGGTTCGGCCATCCACCCGCATCAGTAAAGCCAGTAGCGAATCAAATGCGCCACCTTTCTCCCGGCAAGCCAGTATTTTACCTGTTGCCGCCTCGCCAACTCCCTTGATCGCACCCAGACCAAACCGGATGTCCTTTCCTTCCGGAATAAATTCCCAATTGGAGCGATTGATATCCGGCGGCAGAATTTTCAGGTTCATACTGCGGCAGTCCTCGATCAACATCTGTATCTTGTCGCTGTTTCCCATGTCGCAGGACAATGTGGCGGCCAGGAACGCCTGAGGATAATGAGCCTTAAGAAACCCTGTCTGATAGGCAATCAGCGCATAGGCGGCGGAATGGGATTTATTAAACCCATAACCGGCAAATTTCTCCATCAGATCGAAGATATATTCGGCCTTCTTTTTGGCGACCTTATGTTTGGAAGCCCCCTCAATAAATACTTTCCGTTGTTTGTCCATGGCCTGCTGATTTTTCTTGCCCATGGCCCGGCGTAACAAGTCCGCCTGCCCCAGGCTGTAGCCCGCCAGAACCTGAGCGATCTGCATGACCTGTTCCTGATAGAGAATAACCCCATAGGTCTCTTTGAGAACGGACTCGAGCTGCGGCAGAAGGTAATCGATTTTTCCTCTTCCCTGTTTTCGCTCAATAAAATCATCTACCATGCCGGATTGTAGCGGGCCGGGACGGAACAACGCTACCAGGGCTACGACATCCTCAAAACAGTCCGGTTTCAGGCGGATCATGAGATCTCGCATTCCGGAAGATTCAAGCTGGAATACAGCTGCGGTATCGCCTTTCCGAAGTAGCCGAAACGTGTCCTCATCATCCATAGGAATAGCGCTTAAACGAAACGTTTGGTCGTTGTTCGTATGGCCATGCTTTCTGATCAGGTTAACTGCCAGGTGCAATATGGTCAGGGTCTTCAGGCCAAGAAAGTCGAATTTGACCAAGCCGACTTTCTCAACGCATTTCATGTCCCATTGCACAAGTATTTTGCCATCGCGCGGATCCCTGTACAAAGGCGCCGTCTCCACGAGTGGCCCGCGGCCGATTACCACCCCCGCGGCGTGCTTGCCAGCATGCCTGTGCAGGCCTTCGAGTTTACGGGCGATCTGAAATAGCTGGCCGACGCCCTCATCTTCATCCACTATTTTTTTCAGGCGCGGCTCCTGCTTCAATGCCTTGTCCAGGGTGATATCGAGGCTGGCCGGGATCAGTTTGGCCAACTGGTCAATCTTTGGATAAGGCAGGGCCATCACCCGTCCAACATCGCGTATGACAGCCCTGGCCTTCAGGCTGCCATAGGTAATGATCTGAGCCACCCGGTCGGAACCATATTTTTTACTGACGTACTCGATAACCTCATCGCGTCTGTCCATACAGAAATCAATATCAAAATCCGGCATGGAAACACGTTCGGGATTCAGGAATCGCTCAAATAGCAAGCCATAACGGATAGGGTCCAGATCCGTAATACCGAGACAATAGGCAACCAGAGAACCTGCGCCTGAACCCCTGCCGGGTCCAACCGGGATGTGCTTCTTTTTGGCCCATTGGATAAAATCGGCAACAATTAAAAAGTAGCCGGGGAACCCCATATCCCTGATGATCCCCAATTCATACTCCAACCGCTGTTGATAAATTTTCCGATCGGTATTCGCGTTTCCCGCCTCAATCCCAGGCCAACGTTCGCTTAATCCCCGGCTGGCCTGCTCCCTGAAATAGCTCTCCAGATCCCTGTCCTCAGGGGCCTCAAAATCGGGTAGCTGATACTGTCCAAACTGGATCTCCACATTGCATCGCCGGGCGATATGCAAGTTGTTTTCCAAGGCCTCCGGCAAGTCATCAAACAACTCCTGCATTTCATCGTATGATTTCAGGTAACATTCAGGCGTATAATGAGTGTCCAGCTCATCGTTGAATGTACGGTTCTGTTGCAGACACAAGGCAGCCTCAAAGGCGCGAAAATCCCTTCTTTCCAGAAACCGGGCATTGTTGGTGGCTACCAGCGGCAGGCCCGTTTCCAGGGCGAGTTTGATAATCTGCTGGTTCAGAGATTCCTGTCTGGAGGCGCCGTGACGCTGAACTTCAAGAAAGAAACCGTGATTCGGGAAAATTGTTGCGTAGGCAAGCGCAACCTTTTTGGCGGCGTTCCAATCACTACGGCGAAGATGCTGTTCAATCTCCCCATTCCAGCCCGATGAGAGGGCGATGAGACCATCTCCGTATTGCCGTAATAGTTCCCTGTCGATCCTCGGCTTGTAGTAAAATCCGTTAAGATAGGCGATGGAGACCAGTTTCTTCAGGTTCTGCCAGCCTTTCCCTGTTCGCGCCAGCAAGACGATCTGAGGATATTCGGGCCGACGCGGACCATGACTGAGACGCACCTGATGATCATCGCAAAGATACATCTCACAGCCAAGGATGGGTTTTATGCCTTTTTTGATGGCCGCATCATAAAATTCAATGGCTCCAAACAGGTTTGCATGGTCCGTGATGGCAATTGCCGGTTGCCTGAGTTGCTGGGCCCGCTCAAGAATCTGTTCAACAGACATGGCGCTTCGCAGCAGGGAAAAATCTGAATGAACGTGCAAATGGGCGAAGGGAGTAAAGCGCATGACTGCAAGATTAACACTGGAATCATATTTCGGCAGCCTTTTCCTGCATACAAGATGACATCGTAAAAAGTCCATCCATGGCATTTTTACTCCACGAAAAGTAAAAAGCGCGGTTTTTACTTTCCTCACAAATCAATCTCTTGCATCGCAAGCTATTGATTTGCACGCCCGTCCATAGGCGCGATGATGACTTTTTACAAAGCCATCAAAATGAAACTGGTCTGGACCGTAAATCATGTGATAGTATTCGATCTTATTCTTCTATAAAGGTGGGTTCATCATGGCTTTTATTGTTACCAGACTTTGCAGCGACTGTATTGATACCGCATGCGTCAGCGTCTGTCCCGTGGATTGCTTCTATCAACCAAAAGAGGTCAGCGTTGAACACCCGAATCAGCTCTATATATCACCTGAGGAATGCATCGACTGCGCCGTCTGCGAGCCGGAATGCCCATGGGAAGCTATCTATCCGGAAGAGGATGTGCCTGAAGCATTCTCGGAGGATATTACGATTAACGAGAAGAGTGATTCGGACCGTGACTCCTTCCAACTGGCTGAAGTCATTGAGCATGAGCCTCCCAGCGCTGAAGAGGTGGAGCGGAACAAGGCGAAATGGGGACTGGAGTAAGCCAGTCAGGAACTTCACCAGGAAAGCCCTGAATTTCTCAGGTATCCCGGGACGGATCCATCCAAACATTCCCACTGCTGGCAGGCATAACCAGGGCTGACTTTACCCGGTTATGCAAGCAGGCGGACGTAGACCCGATTCATGCAGACAGGATGTTTGCCTATACCTACCGGCAGAATGAAACAAATTTCGAGCTGATCCCCAACCTGCCGGAAAATCTGCGTACATGTCTGCACACGAACCTGGAGACAATGAATGTGTCGCTCTTGCGCAGGTTATATTCCAGGGATGGAACTCAAAAATTTCTGCTTCAGTTCCCCGGCGGGAGCAGTGTTGAAATGGTGCTGATCCCGGCCAGCGGCCGGCTCTCCCTATGCCTGTCCACTCAGGTTGGATGCGCCATGGGATGCCACTTTTGTCTGACCGCAACCCGCGGATTGAAACGCAATCTGAAGGCATCTGAAATGGTCGCCCAGGTACAGATTGCCCAACGTCTTGCCTCCGGTAAAGTCCGCAACCTGGTACTCATGGGCATGGGCGAACCCCTGCATAATTTCGATGAGGTTGCCCGCTTCATCTCCATTGCCGCTGATCCACTCGGAATGGCCTTTTCACCCAGACGCATCACGGTTTCCACAGCCGGGCTGATTCCAGGAATCTACCGCATGATTGATGAACGGCCGCCATGCAACCTTGCCATCTCCCTTAATGCTACAACGGACGAGATTCGGAATCGCATCATGCCCGTTAACCGGGCCTATCCCATCAGCGAGTTGATGCAGGCATGCCGTGTGTTCAGCCGTGAAACCGGAAAGCGCGTGCTGATTGAGTATGTTCTGATAGCCGGACTCAATGACACCGATGAAGATGCGGAACGACTGGTGGAACTATTGAAAGGCCTGTCCTGTACTGTCACCCTTTTGCCATTTAATGAATCGAAATCCGTCCCGGTCCGTAAACCGGAACCTGCCCGGATCTCAGCCTTTCGTTCAATCCTTTCCCGCGCCGGTTATGTTGCGGTGATTCGAGAGAGCCGTGGCGGTGATATCCTGGCCGCCTGCGGCCAGCTCAGAGCCAACACTGATCCAGGCTAGCCCGCACCACAAAACGAACGAGAAATTGTCATGAACCTGGTATGGCCGGGGAGGGAGCAAGGGAAACTATGGGGGTTCCTACCGTGCCGGCAAGCACAAGATCTACATTCATTAACCCTCCCAAACCGGATGCCCTCATCACCCCATTGATGGCCATTTGAGGATTGATATCGATCCGTCCCTTTGCCGCAACAGTAGCGGCATTTAACCGGATGTCCCTGAACTGAATATGACCATCGTGGGCCAGAAGCTGGAAACCAAGTTTTTTAAATGGAATGCTTCCATCCTCTCTCTGGTGCGCAAGCCAGGTCATCAAGGAGCCTGATAGTGAAATCCCATAAAGGCTACCATCATTCAGGCGCACCGGCCCATCCATGATAAATTCCCGTTTCAATCCCCGCCGGCTTCCTCCCTTTATGGAAAAATGAAGATCGGAATTTAGGATAGCAGCCAAACGCGACTCTCCGGCGGCGTCCTTCAAAAGAGGCAAGACCTGAACGTTGCTGATGCGCACCTTCCCTTTAAACCGAGGCTGACCATCTTGCAGGGAGTCAATCCTGGCATCCACCAACATGACGCCATGGTAAAGGATGACTTTCCATGCCGGGAGTTTCAGTCCATTCCCATCCTCTTCCAGCTGACCTGAAATGCTGTCCAGACGTATGGTATGC
>CAZQZF010000054.1:0-10356 GCA_964597745.1 uncultured Zetaproteobacteria bacterium | reverse complement strand
TGTATCCGGGCATTACCACCCTCTTTTTTACCGTACATAAGCGTTGAAGAGCCAATATTTGTAGCCATCAACTTCCAGGATCAGCTTCAGCCTGGCACGCAGACAGGCGGCAGGGTTTATGAGTCAATGCTAACCCCGCGCATTGACAGACATGGTCTGTCCCCTAGCTTTGCGCGCCAGATCAATAAATAAGGACGCCATTCGTGAATTCAAAAGCGCAAACATCAAAGCAAAACACCATAGATAAAATAGTAGAGATATCCGAGCAGGAATTCCTGGAACTGAAACAGGACATGAAATCAACCGCGTTCCTGGGCTGGATTCAGCAACATCAGCAACAGCTCATTGCCGCCGGGGTTGCGATGGTGCTCGCTATTGTCGGTGTCAGTATGTGGATACAGCGGAAGGTATCAATGCGCGAGTCCGCTGCCGTATTGTATCAGAAAGCCATAGATACCAGGGACGACAAAGACAGGGAGGCCCTGCTTAACCAGGTTGTCAAGGAATATGACGGAACGGCCTATGCGCCGTTTTCCCAGCTCATGCTTGCAAGTCTGGATCGTGATCATGCCATTGACCATCTCAAATCGCTTCTCGCGTATTCAGGGCTGACGCGTGAATTGAAGGTACAGGCATCACTGGATCTGGCCAGGCTTTACACAAAGGCCGGAAAAAAACAGGAGGCCCTCGACCTGCTTGCCGGTTTGCCGGCGGTGTCCGGCTATGAGCAATTACGCCATTTCATGATGGGCGAATTGTCCGAGTCGAAGCAAGAAAAAACTCAGCATTATCAGAAGGCGCTGGATGCCAAATCCTATGACACGAAACTGAAGTCCGATATCGAGCAGAAACTCAAGGCGCTCAGGTCGGAATCCCAAGCCGGTTCATGAGAAAAACGCGAGCAGTAGCAGTCACTCACATCCTTCTTCAGTGCGCTGTTGTATGCGTCCTGCTGGCATCCTGTAGCTGGTTTTCCTCCTCCGGAACAAACGGGGAAGAGGAACCAGTGACCGTTTCGCCAACTAAGACAAGCAGTCTTGAGATTGGCTGGGTACGAGACGTGGATCAGCGTCGGCCCGCCTCAGCATCCGGATATTCCCTGCCCGCCGTGGCGGCGGATGACATCTTAATCTGTGGCGAAGACAAGCGTGTCCATATTTTCAACCTTCACGGTAGTGAACAGGCCCGAATCGCGCTGGAGGGGCCCTGTGAATCGGGCGCCCTGACGCTTGCCAATGGTCTTGTCTCTCTGGTCGATACCGACGGGATGATGTATGGCATCGACCCTGGAAAAGCTTCGATTCTCTGGAAGCACCGTCTCTCTTCGACCGTATTGGGAACCCCTGAAGCAGTTGACGGTGATTTTCTGGTTCAAACCGCGGATAACAAGGTTTACCGGTTTTCCGCCGAGGGTAAGGAGATATGGAGTTATTCCGGTAGCGTAGAGGGATTGACCATACATGCTGGATCGTCTCCAGCCGTTTCCGGGGGAGATGTCTTTGCGGTATTCGCCAATGGGGATGTTGTGGCGCTTAGGGGAGAAGGCGGCGACCTTCTCTGGAGGCAACAACTCTACCTGAGTAATGAGGCGACAGCCTTTAGCGAGATTCGGGCGCCGCTTGCAGCTCCCGTAGTCACCGGAGAGATGCTTATTATCTCATTCTTTCAAGGGGATATGTTTGCTTTATCGACTAAAGATGGCCATCAATTGTGGTCAAGGCCCATCTCTCTGAAGGGCGTTCCCCTGGTTTCGGGAACAATCCTTTATGCCGCCAGTAGTGATGGAAGCGTCTTTGCCCTGGATGCAGCCAGCGGCCAGACTATCTGGAAACAAAAGGTCTCCAATGCCGAGTTGATCGGTCCGGTTCTTTGGAAGAACCACCTCGTAGCAGGAGATAGCCGGGGCCGGATTATTGTTCTTGATCGGCAGGGGAATCTTGTCAGGGAACTCACTGTTGCTGGCAGAATCGATCGCTCACCGGTGGCTTTTCAGGGTGGAATTCTGGTTCGCAACGATTTGGGCAGCCTGTATCTGCTTCATTGACAGTGAAATATTCTTCGGTGGTAGCCATCGTTGGCCGGCCCAACGTCGGCAAATCCACCCTGTTCAATCGGCTTCTTAGTTATCGCAAGGCAATCGTTGGGAACCGGCCGGGGGTAACCGTTGACCGTCTGGAGGGCGCCTGGAAACTTCCCGGTCGGAACGTGCGCCTGATCGACACCGGAGGCATAGGAGAGTCCGGCCGGCGGAATATGCAGGCCCCCATCGACATACAGGTGGACGCGGCGCTTGCCATTGCGGATTTGGTACTATTCGTCGTTGACGGGATTACGGGTTCTACAGCCGCGGATTTCACCATTGCCAACCGGCTGCGCCGGGAAAATGTGCCGCTTATCCTTATCGTAAACAAGGCTGAAAGGCCGGATGCGGCCCTGGATTTCTATAGCCTCGGCGTGGGAGATCCCATGGCTGTCTCCGCCGAACACGGTCTCGGCATTCGGGAGCTTGGTGACAGGGTTGAGCGGGCTATTCCCGTGTCTCAGGAACAGGAAGAGGAGAATCAGGATATTCTGGCAAGAATTGCCGTCATCGGCCGGCCAAATGTCGGCAAGTCTACCCTGGTGAACGCCTTGCTTGGCGAGGAGCGAATGGTCGTCAGTCCTGTGGCCGGCACCACAAAAGATGCCGTGGATTCCGACCTTGCCTTCCCCGGGGGCGTCGTCCGGCTTATTGATACCGCGGGGCAGAGAAAGAAGGGGCGTATCCACGATAATATTGAATTTGTGGCCCTTCTGAAGGCGCGCCAGGCCCTGGAGAGAGCAGAAGCTGCAATTCTGTTGCTCGATGGCTCTGAAGGGGTTGTTGAGCAGGATATAAGATTAATGGATATGGCCGGGAAGAGCGGGCGGGCGCTGATTGTTGCCGTCAACAAGTCCGATCTTCTATCCGAGGAGGCGTGGCTGGGTTATACCGAACGGCTGGCCTTTCGCATGCGCGGCATACCGGACATGCCAGTACTCAGGATTTCCGCCAAACAGCGCACAGGGATTAAGGCCTTGATCAATGAGGCAATTTGTTCCGCGAAACGGAACAGGTTTGAGGCGGGGACATCGGAACTTAATCGCTGGCTACAACAGGTCCAGCTAGCCCAGCCGGCACCCAGTGATAACGGCAATCCGGTTCGTCTGAAATATTGCGCCCAGGTCACGACCCTGCCGCCAACGATCAAGGTCTTCTGCAACCGTCCACGGGCGCTGAAGAAAAATTACGTGCGTTATCTCGAACAGAATTTCCGGGATCGATTTCATCTGCCCGGTATAAGCATCCGCTTCCGGTTTACAGCCAGCGAGAATCCCTATTTTTCAACCTCCAGCTCACACTGATGCCAAGTTTTGAGGAATCAAGAATCATACCCTGCTCCTGCCAACGCCTGTTTGACACGGTGATGGATATTGATGCATACCCGGAATTCCTGCCTTGGGTTGCGGATGCCAGGGTACTGAACCGGTACGATGGAGAACTAACCGCCGAACTCGTAGCTAATCTCGGCGGATTTCACCATTCATTTCGGACCACGGACCGTTTCATCAGGCCCAAGCTCATTGAAATTCGTCTGCTGGAGGGTCCCTTTCGTTCCCTGGAGAGTCTGTGGACATTCGAAGACCTGAATGAAGGTCGATGCAGGGTTCATTTTTCCATAGATTTTGAATTTTCAAGCCATATATTGAGTTTGGTTGCAGCGCCGGTATTCTCAAGTGCTTGCAGAATGATGGTGCATTCATTTGAAAAGAGGGTCCTCGATCTATGAATTTTCTTGAAGCCATTGCCAAACGTGTTCTGTTTCTTGACGGCGCCATGGGCACCATGCTCATGCGTCAGGAGCTTGATCTCAAAAAAGATTATCTGGGGCTGGAGAATTGTTCGGAAATCCTTTGTGAGACAAGGCCTGATGTCGTTCGGGAGATTCACAGGGCCTATCTTGAGGCCGGTGCCGATGCCGTGGAAACCAATTCCTTTGGCTCCAATGAGATTGTTCTGCGTGAGTTCGGACTGGATAAGAGGGTTGAAGAGCTGAATGAACTTGCCGCCCGTCTGGCGCGGGAGAGCTGCGCTGAATTCTCGACGACGGATCGTCCCCGGTTTGTGTTGGGCTCTATGGGTCCGGGAACCCGGCTTCCGTCCATCGGCCATATTGATTACGACACCCTGGAGGCCTCCTATGCCCGTCAGGCCAGGGGGCTGATGGCGGGCGGCGTGGATGCTATGCTTGTAGAGACGGCTCAGGATCTTCTGCAGATGAAGGCGGCCATCAACGGCTGCAGGATCGCCTTTGGTGAGCAGGAGAGGGAAGTTCCGGTGATTGCCCAGGTAACCATGGAAACCACCGGGACGATGCTGCTTGGAACAGAGATTCTGGCGGCCATCAATGCGCTTGACGCCATGGGCGTGGCAATGATTGGCATGAACTGCGCCACCGGGCCAAGGGAGATGGCGGCGCATGTGGCTGTTCTTGCTCAATCCTGCCGCCTGCCAATCTCGGTGGTTCCCAATGCCGGATTGCCGGAACTGGTCGATGGCAAGACCCATTACGGATTGACGCCACAGGAGTTTGCGGATTGGCATCTGCGATTCGTTGAGGGGGATGGCGTCAATATGGTTGGAGGGTGCTGCGGCACCTCTCCCGAACATATTCGGGCGGCGGTGGATGCCATTGGTATGCGACCGCCAAAGAAACGGCAGGCGGAGTGGATTCCCGGCGCCTCATCGCTCTATCAGTTCAGTGCATTCAGGCAGGAGAATGCGGTCTTTGCCGTCGGTGAGCGAACCAATGCCAATGGCTCAAGGTTGTTCAAGAACAAACTGGCCGCGGAGGACTGGGATGCGATTGTCAGAATCGGTCGTGATCAGGTCCGGGATGGATCACATGCCATCGACGTATGCGTCGCCTATGTGGGTAGGCACGAGGCCTCTGATATGGATGAGGTCATTCGCCGATTTGTTACCCAGGTTCAGGCCCCGCTGATGATCGATTCCACCGAAGTTGAGGTGATTGAAACAGCCCTGAAACGGGCTGGCGGCAAGTGCATGATCAACTCGATCAATTTTGAGGATGGTACAGAGAGGGCCAATACGGTTCTGAAGATGGCGCGCCGGTTCGGAGCCGCCGTTGTGGCCCTGACCATTGAAGAGGAGGGCATGGCCAAGGAGGCTGCCGGCAAGCTCAGGATCGCCGAACGCCTATATGATGTCGCGGTCAATCAAAACGGTTTGAGGCCCGAGGACCTGATCTTTGATCCGTTGACCTTCACCATATGTACCGGCAATGAGGATGATCGCAGGCTGGGGCTGGAAACACTGGAGGGCATCAGGCTTATCCATGAGCGTTTTCCCGAATGCCAGATCATGCTGGGGCTGTCCAATATATCCTTCGGTCTCAAACCTGCTGTACGGCATGTGCTGAATTCCGTCTACCTCCACTATGCCATGCAGGCCGGAATGAACATGGCTATTCTGCATCCGACAAAGATCATGCCTTTGTTTAAGATTGACCCCGAACACCGTAAAATAGCTGAGGATTTAATCTTCGACCGACGAGGGGATGAGTACGACCCGCTGATGGCCCTGATCAACAGCCTCACCGATGTTGTCGAGACGAAAACGGCGGAGGAGGGAGCACCGGCGACGGTCGAGGATCGGCTTCGTCAGCGTATTATTGATGGCGACCGCAATGATCTTGATGCCGATCTGGACGAGGCGCTGAAGGAACACAAGGCGTTGCATATCATCAACAACATCCTGCTGGAGGGCATGAAGGTGGTCGGGGATCTGTTTGGCCGCGGAGAGATGCAACTGCCGTTTGTATTGCAGTCGGCTGAGACCATGAAGGCGGCGGTGGCCTATCTGGAACCTTATATGGAAAAAAGTGACGGGGAGACAAGCAAGGGCCGCATAGTTTTGGCTACGGTCAAGGGTGATGTACATGATATTGGCAAGAATCTGGTCGATATCATTCTGACCAACAACGGTTATGAGGTGATTAATCTGGGTATCAAGCAGCCGATTGAAAATATCATGGAGGCGGCGCGTCAGCACAACGCCCATGCCATTGGTCTGTCCGGCCTACTGGTGAAATCCACCGTCATCATGAAAGACAATCTGAGAGAGCTGGATCAACAGGGTTTTAATACGCCGGTGTTGCTGGGCGGAGCCGCCCTGACCCGAAAATATGTTGAAGAGGATTGCCGGCGCTCCTACTCGGGGCGCTTTGTCGCCTACGCCAGAGATGCCTTCGCCGGCCTTCACCTGATGGACAGCATCATGAAGGGGGAGGGGCCTCCGGGGAAACTCCCGGCAGTAAAATTAAGGAATAAAGTTGAAAAGCCCGCATCCAAATCAGCGGGCACCGGCAGTGATCAGACGGAGGTCATTCAGGAAGCATCCAGAGATACTGAAGCCGAAGCGCGTTTTGGTTCGGGCATGAAGCGCCCGGACAGGGTCCAGACCGATAATCCGGTCCCGATCCCGCCATTTTGGGGGAGCAGGCTGATGGAATCGGTTTCCCTTAAAAGCCTGCATCCGTTCTTGAATGAAACCATGCTCTTCCAGTTCCATTGGGGTTATAAGAAGCGGGCGGTCAAAGGGGATTTTAAGGCATTTATCGAAGAGCATGTCCGGCCCGTCTATCATCAGTTGCTGCGGCAATGTGAGGCGGAGAAGATCCTGCGGCCCAAGGCTGCTTACGGTTTCTGGCCGTGTCAGTCGGTGGGAAATTCAGTCATTGTGTATGATCCCGAGCCATTTACCGATGCACAGGGGAACCCCTCCCTGCAGCCTGGTTTGAAACCCGTGGAGGTTTGTAGATTCCGGTTTCCGAGGCAGCCGAAAAAAAAGGGTGGTCTGTGCCTGGCAGACTGGTTTCGTGCTGTCGATTCCGGGGAGTATGATGTGCTTCCCCTGCAGGTGGTGACCATGGGAGAGCATGCATCTGTTGTGACCAAACAGTGGTTTTCCAAGAACAGGTATCAGGATTATCTGTATCTGCATGGTCTAAGCGTGGAGATGGCGGAGGCCATGGCGGAATATGTTCATCAACGCATTCGGGCGGAACTTGGCCTGGCCGGTGAGGATGAACGCGAGATGCACAGGATGCTCAAACAGGGATATCGCGGTTCCCGGTACTCCTTTGGTTATCCCGCCTGCCCCAATATGGATCAGCAGCGTCCCCTGCTGGACCTTCTCCAACCCGGTCGCATCGGTATCCGGATGGACCCTGAAACATTTGAACTGCATCCGGAACAATCCACAGCCGCTTTGATCGCCCATCACCCGCAGGCAAAATATTTTGGAGTTTGACCTGTAATGATTTAAAGTCCCTAACGACTCCTGATTAGCATTATTGACGATAAGTCTGCTATAGTGATGATTAAGGCATTCATACCTGTAAGGAGGAAGCTATGGAAAAAACCAGAGCAAGTAAGAAGAGTAAAGTTGTGATGACGGCCCTACTGGCGTTTGTTTTATTAGTTGGCAATCAAGTCGTTGCCGCGGAAGGACAGAGAACTACATCCGGGACCAAGATTGGGCTTTTGACCTGTACAACAGTTCCAGGTTCGCATTTAAATCTGATCATTCATTCAACAAGGGACATTACCTGCAAGTTTGAATCAACCGCCGGAGGCTCGCCTGAGTATTATAAGGGTGAGATGGGCATCGGGCTGGGCATTGACCTGAATATTAAACAGGATGAAAGCATTGGCTTTTCAGTGCTCTCCGCGGATTTCAAGGCAGGAACATTTCAGCTTGCCGGAAAATATGCCGGCGCCAAGGCTTCCGCTACGTTTGGTGTTGGTGTTGGTGCTGCCGTTCTTCTTGGCGGTAGCGATGATAGTATCGTCCTGCAACCGCTTGCACTTTCAGGGAGTACGGGTGTGGGCGTTGCCGCCGGGATTGGTTATCTCTACCTGGAACCCGGCAGTAAATAAATAGGCACAATCCAACCCCAAGGGGGCTCGCATGGGCCCTCGGGGGTTGTTATATGCAGTCTGAGCCTTACTAAAAATACGTTGAAGGCTGATTTACACACAACTGTTCCCAATTTCATACTGCTCCTGATGCTTGTCGGCTATGCATGCAATGCATATGCGGACAGTTGCACTTCCGGGAACTGTGAAAACGGGAAGGGCGTGTATTCCTGGTCCACCGGAGCCCGTTACGAAGGCAACTTCGTTAAAGGCAGCTTTGATGGCAGGGGAAAATACATATGGCCAGATGGCAGCGTCTACAAAGGTAAATTCGTTGCCGGTAAAATGACCGGCCATGGCATTAAAACCTGGCCCGATGGTAGCCGCTATGAAGGCGAGTTCGTAGATGGCGCCTCGCATGGCAAGGGGATTTATCAATGGCCTGATGGAACACGCTATAAGGGTGATTTTATCAAGGGGAAAATGACAGGCAAAGGTATTGAAACCTGGCCGGATGGAACGCGCTATGATGGTGAGTTCGTGGATGGCGAAATGACAGGCTCAGGTGTCATGACATGGCATAACGGCAATACATCCAGTGGCAAGTTCAAGAATGGAATTCTCCAAAAGCGCTGAACCTTGAACCTTCGAAATCATAAATCGATAACTCGAATAGTCACCCTGTTTATATTGATTCAGGCGAGGTATGAACGTACATTCACAATTTGCTAGAATACTTTGAGATAACAAAGGGGAGAACAGTTGAAGACCAAAATCCTGCTCGATGAACATGAAATCCCGACCCATTGGTACAATATTATCCCGGATATGCCGAGCCCGCCGGCGCCGCCGCTCGGACCGGATGGAAAACCGGTTCAGCCCGAGGCGCTGGCGGCTATATTTCCACCGGCGATTCTCGAGCAGGAGATGTCATCCGAACGCTGGATTGAGATCCCCGGCGAGGTGCGCAACGCACTGCGTCTGTGGCGTCCATCGCCCCTTTTTCGCGCCCACCGGCTTGAAAAGGAGCTTGATACGCCGGCCAGGATCTACTACAAATACGAGGGCGTCAGTCCAGCCGGTTCACACAAGCCAAACTCGGCTATTCCACAGGCCTATTATAACAGGCAGGCTGGTATTCGGCGTCTGACGACCGAGACCGGCGCCGGGCAGTGGGGATCTTCACTGGCCTTTGCCGGCAGCATGTTTGGTCTGGAAGTATGCGTCTATATGGTACGCATCAGCTATGAACAGAAACCCGCTCGTCGTTCGATGATGCAATCATGGGGAGCGGAGGTGTTGCCAAGTCCGACAAGCCGGACTCAGGCAGGGAGGAGCATTCTTGAGCAACATCCGGATTCACCCGGTTCGCTGGGAATCGCCATCTCCGAGGCTGTTGAGGAGGCGGCTACGCGGGATGATACCAACTATGCGCTTGGTTCCGTGCTCAACCATGTACTCCTGCATCAGACCATCATCGGTCAGGAGGCGAAAAAGCAGTTTGAAAAGGCAGGAGATTATCCGGATGTGATCTTTGCTCCCTGCGGCGGCGGCTCCAATTTTTCCGGAGTCAGTTTTCCATTTCTGGCAGACAAAGCGGCGGGTAAAGATATTCGCTGCGTGGCTGTTGAGCCGAAATCCTGTCCGACCCTGACCCGTGGGAACTACGCCTATGACTTTGGCGATACAGCAGGACTGACGCCGCTTATGCTGCAATACACCCTCGGGCACGATTTTGTACCGCCCGGCATCCACGCCGGCGGCCTTCGTTATCACGGTGATTCGGCGCTCGTCTCCCAGCTCTACCACGAGGGTGTCATTGAGGCCGTGGCGGTACCGCAGGTTGCCACCTTTGAGGCTGGTATCAAGTTCAGTCGTTGCGAAGGCATTATTCCCGCCCCGGAGTCGAATCATGCCATCCGGGCAGCCATGGATGAGGCCCTGCGTTGCAAGGAGAGCGGAGAATCCAAGACCATCTTTTTCAATCTCTCCGGGCACGGCCATTTTGACATGTCGGCCTATGATCGCTACCTGTCCGGTAAGCTGGAGGATTATGAGTACCCGGAAGAGGATATAACGGCTGCTCTGGAGCGCCTTCCGCAAGTGGCCTGAAGATTGGTACGACCTTGTCAGGTATGCCCGCCAATCACTCCGAGCTGCATCTTGCCCACCTGGAACAGCGTATGCGCCAGATCGGCCACTGGACACATAGCCGGGTGGTGGATGAACGCGCTTTCCGCAGGTCGTTACGCGACAGGATTGGCACTCTGGATGTAGGTCAGGCCCACAGCGAGATTGAACTTTTTGTAAAATCTACGGAGGCACTCACAATCTGGCCGCGGGAATTCTTCCATGATATTGCATCGCGTATTGAGCTTACAAATGATTCCCAAA
>CAZQZF010000053.1:0-10514 GCA_964597745.1 uncultured Zetaproteobacteria bacterium | reverse complement strand
CAAATGCTGGTGCTCCTTTTGTTGTGGGTCATGAAAATGTATTTGTTCAGTATCCCTTTGTTTGGGTTGGCTCTGCGATTGAGTGAGGTCATTGCCAGTCAGCGATCGAATCCCCGGCAGGCCTTGAAACAGGTAATTAGCCAGGGCAAGGCATTTCTTAAACAGGGACGTTGGGTCATCATCTTTCCGGAGGGGACGCGCTCCAGCCCCGGCATAACTGGAAACTATCAGGCCAGTGGTGTTATGCTGGCCCAACGCGCCGGAGCGGCGATCCTGCCCATGGCCCATAATGCGGGCCGGATGTGGCCCAAACGTGGTTTTATCAAGAGGCCCGGAACCATCCGGGTGCGTTTTCTGCCCTTGATCAGCAAGGAAGAAGTATCGGCAACCCCTCGAAATATTCTACTTGAGAATGTAAGGCATCAGATTGAAATCGCTACGCGTGAACTTGGAGGCTAAGGCAATATGAATTTTAGAGAACTGAATCTTCCGGATGCCGTTCTGCGGGCCATTGATGATCTGGGCTTTACTGAACTGACGGCGGTGCAGGAGGCAGCCCTGCCGGTGGCGTTGTCCTGCCGGGATGTGGCCGGACAGGGCCGTACCGGCACAGGCAAGACCGCCGCTTTTCTTATCACCATCCTTACGCATCTATTGACCCGGAAATCGAAAAAAGGCCGGAAGGGCCATCATCCACGGGCCCTGATTATCGCACCGACACGTGAACTGGTCGGACAGATTTTCAGGGATGCGAAAGTCCTCTCAAGGTATACGGATTTCAAACTCCATGCAGTTTTTGGCGGCATTGATTATGATAAACAGAGAAACGCCTTTAACCAGGGCGTGGATATCCTCATTGGCACGCCGGGCCGGCTCATTGATTATCTAAAGCAGCACTGTTACTCGCTCAAGCTATGTGAAATACTGGTTGTCGATGAGGCCGATCGCATGTTTGACCTCGGTTTTATCAAGGATCTTCGCTTCCTGATGCGCCGCCTGCCCAAATACAATGAGCGCCAGACCATGCTGTTTTCAGCCACCCTCTCCTATCGCGTACTGGAGCTTGCCTACGAGCACATGAATGATCCCGTCCAGCTTCGTGCCGAGGAGGGTGGGATCACCGCTGTCGGTGTGGAGGAATCACTGTACCACACTGCCATGGACTCTAAATTCCCTCTTCTTGTCACCCTGCTGCGCCAAAGCAACGTGGAGCGTGGCATGATTTTCATCAATGAAAAGCGCACGGGTGAAAGGCTGGCGCGGGGACTTGCCCGCTACGGCTTCACAGTCGGTATCCTCTCGGGTGATGTCAGACAAAAAAAACGCATGCGCATCCTGTCGGATTTTACTGAAGGGAAGCTTCATCTGCTGGTAGCAACCGATGTGGCCAGTCGCGGTCTGCATATCAATGATGTCAGCCATGTATTTAATTACGACTTGCCCGAGGATGCCCAGGATTATGTTCACCGCATCGGCCGCACGGCCCGAGCCGGGAAAAAGGGTGTTGCCATCTCATTCGCCTGCGAACGCTTCTGTTTCAGCCTGCCTGACATCGAGGAATATATCGGTCACTCCATCCCGATGCCGGACTGGGATCTGGCCTCGCTGGATATCGGCGGACCCACGCATCCGGATGCCACGGCGGAGGGGCTGAAAAAAGAGGATAGAGCCATGATCAAAGATGCCGGCAAGGAGAGGACCAAAAGGCGTGGCGGTCCCAGGAGCCGCCCCCGCAGAGGCCGCCGCTAAACATCGTTGACTAGCCAATCAAAAACGGTGAAACTTTAGGTTAAAATTATGTTTCCGGGGCCCATTGCCGGGTCATTGACAGTTCAACTTTACCTTATGTCTATAAAGATTTAGATTTGCCCGTCTATCCAATGATGAACCGGCGTTTTCCGCCGGATAGGTTGAGGGAATGCTGCAGCGTCTATTCGGTTTCTTTTCCACGGACATGGCCATTGATCTGGGAACGGCCAACACTCTGATTTATCTCCACGGGCAGGGGGTCGTACTGGACGAGCCTTCCGTCGTCGCCATCTACACGGGTGGAGGCAGAGATGCCCGGCGCGTATTGGCCGTCGGAGCTGATGCAAAACGTATGCTGGGACGTACGCCCGATACCATTCAGGCCATCCGCCCACTTAAAGATGGCGTCATTGCTGACTTTGTTGTAACCGAAGACATGTTGAAACAATTCATCCGCAAGGTTCACAAACGTACATGGGGCATTGCCCCCCGTATTGTGGTCTGTGTTCCCTATGGTTCAACGCCTGTTGAACGGCGGGCTATCAGAGAATCCGCTCTGTCCGCTGGCGCCCGTAATGTATACCTGATCGAAGAACCCATGGCGGCAGCCATCGGCGCCGATCTCCCCGTCACTGAAGCCTCAGGTTCGATGGTCGTGGACATTGGCGGGGGCACCACCGAAATTGCCGTAATCAGCTATGGCGGCGTGGTTCATTCGCGCTCGGTGCGTGTCGGTGGAGATAAAATGGATGAGGCCATCATCAATCACCTGAGACGTAAATTTAATCTACTTATTGGCTCGGCGACGGCGGAAAATATCAAGATTGAGCTTGGCAGCGCCTATCCCCAAAAGGATCGCCGTGAGATGGACGTTAAGGGAAGGGATTTGATCAATGGAGTGCCCAAGAATCTGAGCCTGGATGACTCTGAGATTATGGAGGCCCTGACCGAGTCCGTGAATGTCCTGGTAGAAACGGTAAAGATTTGCCTGGAGCGCACGCCGCCTGAGCTCGCCGCGGATATTGTTGATAAAGGTATCGTGCTTACCGGTGGCGGGGCTCTGATACCCGGACTGGATCAGTTGATCCGGGAAGAGACTGGCCTGCCGGTTACGATTGCGGACAATCCGTTGTTATGCGTGGTGCTTGGCTGTGGTCGTGTATTGGAAGAGCTGGATAGCATGCGGGGCGTGCTGTTCGAAGAATAAGCCATGATTCAGCGCTGGCGCAGGCTTCGTCTCTGGTTGTGGCTGCTGTTTGGCGCAATGTTGCTGTTTTATCTTCAAAAGCTGCCCATAGGGCAAAAGCTTGATCTGGCATTGGCGCCCGTACTTGAAGCCTCTCAGGCGCCCGGTGAGTGGTGGAACGAATTAAAACTCTGGTTTAACGACCGGCAAGACCTGCAGGGTGAAAACCGCCAGCTGCGGCAGCGACTGCAAAGCCAGGCGCCAAACATCCAATCCATCAACAGCCTGCGTGAGGAAAATCGGCAATTAAGAAGCCTGCTTCATCTTCGGCCTCTGGCCGGTTTTCAATGGCAAGCCGCAAAAGTGGTGGCAAGAAGTCTCGATAAAATGAGCCGTCATCTAATCATCAAAATCAGGAATGCCAAGCCGGATGATGTGGTCGCATCAAGCGAAGGAGTTGTTGGCCTGGTTGATAGTGTTGAGCCCGAATATGCTATTGTCCGCACTATACTTGACGCCTCACTGAGTGTGCCTGTGACTGTCAAGGGTCATAATCTGGCCGCCCTGGTGCGAGGTCAGGGAAACAGCCTTAAAATAGAATTTCTATCTTTGTCAGAAGCCCCCGAAGTAGGGAGCGTACTCATCACCAGTGGTGCGGGCGGCGTCCTCCCCGCCGGTATTCCAGTGGCACGCATTACCCGGATCACTCCGCGCCAAGGTGGAATTTTCGCGGATATTGAGGCAGAGGCTCTGGCACACTGGAGACGTGACTCCTGGCTTGCCGTCGCAGTGTCCCGTTGAGGCGCTACTTATTTGCCACCATAGTACTCATTATGTCCTTTCTGGGTATTATTCTGAACCTGATGATGGCCAGCGTCGCCATTCAGCCGGATTGGTCCCTGGCTGTGCTGCTGGCAGCCATGCTGTCGCACCGCGGCAATTGGCTATGGGTTTTGCCCGGGATCATGATTCATGATGTCGCTTTGTACTGGACCGGACTGGGCGTCTTTCCTGTAGCGCTCCTGTTACCGATCCTTCTGATTTATTCGGATCAGCAGCTTGGCGCCGCATTGCCACAACGTATTCTGTTAATGCTCCTGGGCTGTTTACCCATGGTGTTGTGGTTAGGAGCACAGTTCAGCCAATGGTTGCTGACCCTGCTGCTGTGCATTTTCCTATGGTATGTGATGGCAGACTGGCATGAACGCAGCATCTGATATACGCGGTCGTTTTGAACGGCGCATTGTGTTACTGTACTTTGTTGCCTTCTTATTCCTGCTGCTCCTGATGTTGCGGCTTGCGGATCTGCAATTGTTTCAGTATGAAGGTTTGTTCCTGCAGGGAGAACACAACCGCATCAATGTCCTGCCTATTCTTCCTACCCGTGGTGAAATCGTTGATCGTTTCGGTAAAGGCCTGGCGGTTAACCGGGTTTCATACCGGGCGACCATCATCCCGGAGCGGGTGCCCGATATGGATCAAACCTTGAATCAAGTGGCCGGGCTCCTTCAATGGAAGGACAGGCAACGGATCAGGGTAAAAAAGAGCCTGGTCAATAAACGCGCGGATCGGCCGGTTCTGATTGCTAACAGATTGACCTGGGGGCAGGCGGCGCCACTGAGCGCTCACCTTCACCGCTTACCCGGTGTCGACGTACAGGCGGGAACCCACCGTTATTATCCTCATTCGGCCCTGACCTCCCATCTGATTGGTTATCTGTCATCGGCCAATGCACAGGACATTGAGCAAGGATTTTTATCTATTGAAAAAGTAGGCCGTTCCGGGGCTGAAAAAACATTTGAGCACCGCTTGCACGGCAAGCCCGGGGCGCAATATGAAGAGATTGACGCCCTTGGCAGGCGCGTAAGTGTTCTAAGGCAGACCCCCCCTGTCATGGGTAACCGGGTCAGCCTAAGTCTGGACCTCGATATGCAGGAAGCTGCCGCCCTTGCCCTTGGCGACCGGACCGGCGCCGTCGTGGTCATGGATATTCATACCGGTGAGGTCCTCACCCTTCTCAGCCAGCCCGGATTTGACAGCAACAAGTTCATTCTTGGCCTGGAGGAGGAGCAATGGCGCGCCTGGCTGGAAGATGAGCGGCGGCCTTTGCTAAACAGGGCTACTCAGTCCGTATATCCTCCCGCCTCCACCTTCAAACTTCTTGTCGGAATAGCAGGGCTTAAATACCATTTACCGTTAATTGATCATACAGTCTTCTGTCCCGGATACCTGACAGTGGGAAAGACCACGTTTCACTGCTGGAAGAAAACCGGGCATGGCCGGAAGAATCTGCATGATGCCATCGTTCAATCCTGTGATGTCTATTTTTACAATCTGGGGAAACAGCTTGGCATTGATCGCTTGCGTTCCGAGGCCGTCGAATGGGGTTTCGGGAGACCAACGGGCATCCAACTGCAATCAGAAGCCGCGGGATTGGCGCCTGGATTCGGGAGGAAATGGTTCATGGGAGACACAATAATTGCCTCAATCGGCCAAGGCAGGATTAGCGCCACGCCACTGCAACTGGCCCGCTTTACAGCCGCCATTGCCAACGGAGGCCTGCTGCTGAAGCCGCAACTGGAAAAAGGCAAGCCACCGGAGGTCGTACAACGGATGGAAATCAGCCCGGAGCATCTGAATCGCATTCGGAAAGCCATGCGGGATGTGGTTGCAAATCGCCATGGAACCGCTCATGCAACGCTCTCACATCTGCCATGGAAGGTAGCAGCCAAGACTGGAACCGCTCAGGTCATCGCCTTGCCACAAAACAAAAAGAAGGAACATGCTACGGCGAATTGGCACAAGGACCACGCCTGGTTGATTGGATTTGCTCCGTACGAAGACCCACGAATCGCCTTTGCCGTTCTCGTTGAACATGGCGGGCATGGCGGCAGTGCCGCCGGACCTGTTGCCGCAGCCATTATTCAGGCTGCGGCTGGAAAGAATTGATTCAAATACTCCGCCGCCTGGACAGAGTAGTGCTCCTTTGTCTGCTTACGCTCGCTGGAATGGGTCTGGCTACGTTGTATGCGGCCGTCCATCTTGGCGACATAGGGCTCTGGCACCGTCAGATGGCGTATTGGGCGCTGGGTATCCTTGTCCTGGCAGGCCTGTGTTTTATTCCGCTTCGCTTTGTTGCTCTGGCAAGCTGGCCGATGTACATCATGGCCCTGGTGCTCCTTCTCATCGTACCGATTATTGGTACGATCCAAATGGGAGCCAGGCGGTGGATCGATCTTGGTCTTTTTACCCTTCAACCATCGGAATTCATGAAATGGGCGCTTCTGCTTTTCCTGGCCTTCTGGTTCTCTTCTCGTGATGCCCACAGATTGAGCAGCCTTTATATTCCGGTCCTTTTTATCGTTGTCCCTGCTTGCCTGATTCTTATGCAACCCGATTTAGGAACCACTCTGCTGATCCTGGCGGCCGCCTTATCCATGATCCTGGCCGCCGGCCTGCCCTGGCGGTGGCTAGGCTATCTGATTGCTTCCCTGGTGGTCAGTCTGCCGATCCTGTGGAACAATCTGCATCACTATCAGCGGCAACGGGTGCTCAGTTTTCTGGATCCGCAATTGGATCCTCTGGGAGCCGGTTACCATGTCATTCAGTCCACAATTGCTATTGGTTCCGGCGGTATATTTGGCAAGGGATATTTGCAGGGAACGCAGGACCGGCTACATTTTCTTCCTGAACAGCATACGGATTTCATCTTCTCGGTTCTGGCCGAAGAGGGCGGTCTGATCGCAGCTGGGCTATTGTTATTAGTGTATGGTATTCTGATTATACGCATCCTGATGATAGGGGCGCGCGCCAGCAGCCGATTTGGCGCCATGCTGTGTGTGGGGATCGCCTCCATTTTTACCCTGTATATAACGGTGAACATCGGCATGGTTTCCGGCCTGCTGCCCGTCGTCGGGCTGCCTTTGCCTTTTGTCAGTTACGGCGGTTCGGCCCTGATTACCCTGCTGGCCGCTATGGGATTGGTATTGCGTGTGGACATTGAATCAGACGGCAAGATTCCCTGGCAAAGACCCGGCAGCCCCATGGCCTAAGGACAGGGGTTTGAATACTGCCGATGAATAGCCTCGATACCGGCCAGAGCTTCGTCATCAAGCCTGACATCAATACTGGCAATATTGGCTTCCAATTGCTGCATGCTGGTGGCGCCGATGATGGTGCTGGTAACAAACGGACGGGTGTTCACAAAGGCCAGGGCCATCCGGGCGGGGTCCAGACCATATTCATATGCCAGATTGACGTATGCCGCCGTGGCTGCAATGCCGGCCTTGGTCTCATAGCGTTTGTAATCGGAAAAGAGCGTCAGTCTTGCACCATCAGGCCGTTTTCCGCCCAAGTATTTGCCGGAAAGTACGCCAAACCCCAGTGGTGAATAGGCCAGCAACCCCACCCGTTCCCGGTGGGCTATTTCCGCCAGCCCCACCTCAAAACTGCGATTCAGGAGGCTGTACGGGTTCTGGATAGAGACAATGCGCGGCAATCTCCTGATCTCGGCGGCACGCAGATAGCGCATCATACCCCAGGGCGTTTCATTGGAGATGCCGATATGCCGCACCTTGCCTGCATTCGCAAGATCACCCAGCACGCCCAAGGTCTCCTCAATGGGAATGGCATGAGAGTCATCTTCGGGGACAAACCCAAGTTTACCGAAGAAATTTGCGTGCCGCTCCGGCCAATGCACCTGGTAAAGGTCCAGATAATCGGTTTTGAGCCGTCTGAGGCTGCCTTCCAGCGCCCGGGTGATATTTTCCCGGTCCAGTCTGGATTTTCCTGCACGTATGTGCGGACACCCCGCCGTTGGGCCGCAGACCTTGCTGGCCAGGATGATTTCATGTCTGCCACCCCTTTTCAGCAGCCAGTTGCCGATAATCAGCTCGGTTGCGCCATAGGTCTCCGCCCTGGGCGGTATGGCATACAACTCAGCGGTATCAACAAAATTTACGCCTTGAGAAACGGCATAGTCGAGCTGCTGATGCGCCTCGGACTCGGTATTTTGTCCACCCCAGGTCATGCTGCCCAGGCAGATGGCGCTGACATCAAGCCCCGTCTCGCCAAGCCTTCTGTACTGCATGGTTAGGGCGTAAAGGAGTAGGGAGCTGAGCCCAGAGCGGTGATGTTCCGCGTGCCGGATGTTGTGAACGCAACAAACCAAGTATAAGCGCCGGGCGGTTCCGTTCCCGTGAATCTACTGATGAAAACGGGCCCGGAAAAATTATTGGTTACATTCCAGTTTTGAATGACAGGCGCAATGGTTGTGCTGAAGGTTACTCCGTCCGGCTGCAGGAACATCAATGCGCCATCGGGCATAAGCTTGGCGGCATAGACATCCACGAGGGAGTTCGGCACGCCCTGATTGACTGTGGCATTCAGGATCAACGTGCTGCCTGTCGTAAAACTGGTGGCATTCAAGTCGAGCAACAGTTCCGGCGCAATCGTTCCCCAGCCAATATCCGCAAAGAGCTGAGCCGCGAGCCCGATATTATGGGATGGCCCGTTGGCGAAGGGCTCCATCAGTTCATCCGGTGTCAGCATCGTACTGAAATGCGCAACAGATGAACCCGGCTCGGCAGGATTTGGCGCATACATCTCGACTTGACCGCCCCTGGCAGCGACGACGTTTAGCCCCGTCCAGTGCAGATTGGGACCGGCGGTGCTGGCAATCACCCTCTGCGCGTTGGTCATGGACGGGTAGTCGGGCGGCGTGGCGCCATGATTCTCGAGAAAGACCATGAAGGCGTCGTCAAAACCCTTTGCTTTTTGACCGGTAGGCTGATCAACCAGGGTAAGGAAGCCCAGACCATGACCGATCTCATGCAGAACGGTGCTGACAAAATCGATATTCCCGGTCGGCGGGTTGCCGTCAAGGCCATAATACCAGTGGCTTGTACCGAGAACGGTGTCGCCATCCAGATCACTGTTAAAGACTGCATCCATATCACTGTCACTTGTAACAGAGGAAGGAGCAGGATTCAGATCCGCACCGCTTAGCTTATTGGCCAGGGCAGCGACATACCAGGTGTTTGGGCGTGGTGCGCCGGGAAAATTCATGTGTGCAGTATTTGGACTCGTACCGCCAAGCGTGGCGAGGTTTGCATCTCCACCCAACGGATCCATATTGGCATCCACCAGAATGGGAACCGTGCTGCTGAGCAGCCTGCCCCAAATATTCGCGGCGTATTGAAAGGCATTCAGCCGCGCCTGCCCCAAGGTTGTAGCCGTATTGCCGCCGACTGGAATAAACGGAGCAGGGTCATTGAATCCCTCGCCGGGGTCATCCAGATTAATGATGGTAATAGTCGCCGCCGCATGGGCTAAGGAAGGAATCATGGCGAGTCCGATGAGGACAACAGCCATGCATGCGTACCCGTAAGAGTGGGACAGCGCCTTCATGTCAGTTTATTTCTTTACGGCAGATGGACTGGATTGATGCCGGATTTTAATCCGGCCCTCTGCATCCTTTGTAGCCATCAGACTCTTACGGAATCGTCCCTTCAGGTCCATCATCATTCCACCGCCTGTCACGGGACTAGGCACCTCTTTCATGACGCTGGTCGTACTCCGGCGATTTTTAACGGCTGCGGATGAAAGAGAGGATTGGACGCCTGCCGGAGGCGGGCCGAATTTCCCGGTTACGGGGTCTTTATAGGCCTTCAGGCCGGGGCGTGTGGTTACCCCGGTGGTCTGTGATGAGGTTTGGCCCGTGTCGGTCGATGGATCACTGCAGGATTGCAATGTGGCCCCGGCAAGAAAAAATACCGCGACGGTAACAAACTTCAGAAAGGTCTCCGTCCCTCTTGTCTCGGATTGACTCACGGCTTTCACTCCTTGCCCCATATCCTGTTCAGGTATTGATCCCGGCCCGAACCAAACCGGTAGAATCTATAACGGATCGGGTTCTTTTCATAGTATTTCTGATGGTATTCCTCGGCCCGGTAAAAGGTGGACGCCGGAACAATTTCCGTCACAATCGGTTTTCCGAAGGTGTCCGATTTTTCTAATTCGGCCATGGACTTAAGCGCCTGCCGTTTCTGTTCCGCATTGTGGAAAAAGATTGCCGTTCGATACTGATCGCCGACATCTACAAACTGGCGGTTCGGCGTGGTGGGATCAATCTGATGCCAGAATACATTCAGTAAGTCCGGATAACTTATCCGGGCTGGATCATAAAGAATCTCAACCGATTCGGCATGACCGGTTCCACCGGCGGATACCTGCTCATACGTGGGACTCTTTGTGTGCCCGCCCGTATATCCGACCGTCGTTGAAAGAACGCCCTTCAGTTCATCAAATGGATGCTGCATGCACCAGAAACAGCCTCCGGCAAAGGTCGCTTTCTCAATCTTTCCGGGTTTCGTTCCGGAATTATCGGTCAGCCCTCCGGCGAAAGCAAAACCGGAAAATGCCAGAACGGTTAACAGACACATCTGATGACGGATACGTTTCATTGTAAAGTCTCCATACTATCAACTTTTCGTCGGCGTGGAGACTCCACTCTTTCAGGGGTTCCCTAGCCTGCACTATTCATAAATACAGCCGCGCCCTCGCTTGTTCCTTTGCCCGC
>CAZQZF010000052.1:0-10556 GCA_964597745.1 uncultured Zetaproteobacteria bacterium | reverse complement strand
GAGGGGGGGGAGGGAGGGGGGGGGGAGGGGAGAGGGGGAGAAGAGAAGGGAGGAAGGAGAGAAGGGGGGGAGAAGGGAAAAGGAGGAAGGGGGGAGGAGGGAAGGGGAGAAAGGAAAAGGGAGGGAGAGAAAGGGAGGGGAGAGAGGGGAAGAGAAAGGGGGAGGGTGTTTTGGAAGATCGTGGATGTTTCTCTACCTTGATACCTCAGCGCTTGTTAAAGCCTATGTGGAGGAGACGCATTCCCGAAAAGTATTGCAGGGTATGAGTGCGGCTACAGCCAGTGCCAGCCACAAGGTAGCCTATGTGGAGGCGCGCGCTGCCTTTGCCCGTTTGCAGCGTGAGCATGTGCTGGATGAATCGGAATGGGAAGCCCTGAAGTCTGAGTTTATGGCGGATTGGGAGAATTATTTACAGATTGACACGACCAAGCCTTTGCTTGTCCATGCCGGCGAACTTGCCGAGGTGTTTGCCTTAAGGGGTTATGACAGTCTGCATTTGGCGGCAGCGCACATGTTGTATGGTCAATCAGAAGAGCTGGTCGTGTTTGCCTGCTATGATCGAAGGCTTAACCAGGCAGCGGGAGTACTTGGATTACACCTGCTGGAAACTCACGGGTTTTCATGACTGGCGCAAGTGAGAGGGGGCCTGTTTTTTTCAGTGCGTCGAGATTCTGGCAGCAGTGGATGCGGGAATTGGCAGAGGAGGGGATATGCGTATCCTAATTCTTGGTGGCGATGGCATGTTGGGACATCAATTGCTGTTGTCACTACGATCCACCCATGATGTTTGCGTCACATTGCATAAGCAGTTGGCGGATTACGAGCATATCGGGCTTTATACCGATCAGAACGCTTATGCCGGTATTGATGTGCTGTTCCAGGACAGGTTGCTGGAGGTGATGGCGGATTACCGTCCGGATGTTGTCATCAACGGCGTGGGTCTGGTGAAACAGCGCAAGGAGTCGGAAGTACGGCTTCCCAGTCTGGAGGTCAATGCACTATTTCCTCATCGACTGGCCGTCCTTTGCAAGGTGGCGAACGCCCGCCTGATTCATCTGAGCACGGACTGCGTATTTTCCGGTAATAAAGGGGGGTATGTCGAGGAAGATATATCCGATGCAACGGACCTGTATGGACGCACCAAGTTTCTTGGTGAGGTGAATCATTCACACTGTTTAACGCTCAGAACATCGATTATCGGTTTGGAACTGGCGCGAAAAAGCAGCTTAATCGAATGGTTTCTGGCGCAAGAAGGGGAGGTTTGTGGATATCGCCGCGCCATCTATTCGGGCTTGACCACCTTGGAGATGGCTCGGGTGATTGATTATATACTGTGCAATCACCCATCATTATCGGGTGTGTGGCATGTCGCTTCCAAACCTATTACAAAATATGACATTCTGCGTAAAATGATCGCGTTGCTGGATATCAAAAATGTGGAGCTGCTTCCCGATGATAGCTTTGTCGCGGATCGCAGCCTGAATGCCGATCGTTTTCAGCGGGAAACGGGTTATAGCCCGCCGGCATGGGACTCCATGCTAAAAGAGTTGGCGCGGCAAATTCAGGAGAGGAATCAATGATACTGGATGGAAAACGAATTCTGGTGACCGGCGGTACCGGCTCCTTGGGCAAGGTGCTGGTGAGGCGGCTGCTTGCCGGAGAACTGGGAACGCCGGAAAAGGTCATCGTCCTGTCGCGCGATGAGGCCAAGCAACATGATATGCGTATGGCCTATATGCATCGGACGGTGACGACCGATGAGGTGATCTTCCATAATTTCCAGCAGGCGCTGGAGTTCCGTATCGGCAATGTGCGCCACTATGGCGAGGTATGCTCGGCCATAAAGGATGCGGACATTGTGATCAATGCGGCGGCGCTGAAACAGGTTCCGACCTGTGAGTATTTTCCCGATCAAGCCGTGATGACCAATTGCATGGGGGCGATGAACATCGTGCAAGCCATTCGTGAAAACGGCTATCCCGTTGAAACCGTGGTCGGGGTCAGCACGGACAAGGCCTGCAAACCGGTCAATGTAATGGGTATGACGAAGGCCGTGCAGGAACGCATCTTTACATCAGGCAACATCCTGACCCCGGATACGCGTTTTATCTGTGTGCGCTACGGCAATGTCCTGGCCTCCCGCGGATCGGTCATTCCGCTGTTTCTCGACCAGATTGCCCATGGCGGACCGGTAACCGTGACCGTGCCTGCCATGACCCGTTTTCTGTTAAGCCTTGAACAGGCGGTAGATACGGTATTTTCCGCCCTCAGGGATGCCTGCCGTGGCGAGACCTTCGTGCCGGATGCGCCCGCCGCTACGGTGGAAAACATTGCCAGGGCGCTGATCGGTGACCGGAATATTGAGATCAGGATCACCGGTATCCGTCCCGGTGAGAAGATGCATGAGATTATGGTATCCGAGGAGGAGTGCGCCCATACGGTGCGGCGTGGAGATTACTTTGCCATTCGCCCGATGCTGCCCGAGCTGACGGAGGAAGTGGAGGAACCCGTGCTGCACGAGGAGTTCAGTTCAGCGGACAATGTCGTGTCCTTTGTGGAAACAGTGCAGCTTCTCAAGGATCACAACCTGCTTCCCGGTCAGGTCCGGTTGGCAGAAGGCGGGGAGATCCTGGCATGAAACGCCTGAAGGTCATGACCATCGTTGGCACTCGGCCCGAGATCATCAAACTGAGCCGGGTGATGGCGGAACTTGAGGCTCATGTCGATCATGTTCTGGTCCATTCCGGCCAAAATTACGACTATGAACTGAATGAGGTCTTCTTTCGTGAACTTGAAATCAGAAAACCTGATTATTTTCTGGAAGCCGCCGGCGAAACGGTGGCGGATACCATCGGCCAGATCATCGCAAAGGCGGATAAAGTGCTGGAAAAGGAGCGGCCGGACGCTCTGCTTATTTATGGCGATACCAATACGGGACTAGCCGTTATCCCGGCCAAACGCCGCAAGATACCCATCTTTCACATGGAGGCGGGTAACCGCTGTTTTGATCAGCGCGTGCCCGAGGAGATCAACCGGAAGATCATTGACCATTTGAGCGATATCAACATGCCCCTGACCGAACATGCGCGCCGTTACCTGCTGGCCGAAGGCGTCCGGCCGGAAACGATCATCAAGACCGGATCGGCCATGCCGGAGGTGCTGAACCATTATATGGCCGCTATCACGGCCTCGGATGTCCTTGCCAGGCTGAAACTTGCCGGGAATGAGTACATTCTGGTCAGCGCCCACAGGGAGGAAAATGTCGATTGCGAGGAGAAACTCGCCCAACTGTTGGAATCCCTGAATGCCGCTTCCGCAACCTATAACAAGAAGGTCATCGTCTCGACCCATCCACGCACCCGCCTGCGTCTTAATACACTGGCGGGCAACCCAGCCAGTCAAATGGATCGGAGTATCGAGTTTCTCAAACCATTTGGTTTTATCGATTACATCCAGTTGCAGATGCATGCATTCTGTGTTCTTTCGGATAGCGGCACCTTAACCGAGGAGGCGTCCATCCTCAATTTCCCGGCGGTGATGATCCGCGAGGCCCACGAACGGCCCGAAGGCATGGATGAAGGCGTGCTGATCATGAGTGGTCTGAAGCCTGAGAATATCCTGCAAGCCCTGGCCGTTGCCACCGGGCATCATGACCGGGACGGGAGGGCGTTCCGCCAGATTCCCGATTATCTGCCGGACAATGTTTCGAAAAAGGTGGTGCGCATCATTCTCAGTTACGTAGACTACATCAATCGTACCGTCTGGTATTCCTGACATTCCATGAATCTGAAAGGCGTAGCATGGACGTTGGGCGTTCTCTCAGCCCTGTTCGGAGCCGGCATGCTGATGCCGGCCTTCGTCGCGTACTTTTACAATACAGGCCATACCGATGATTTTATCCTGGCCGGATGCATTACTATATTGATCGGGCTGAGCCTGATTCGCGATATGGGTCCCGCTCCGCAACACCTTAGTCACAGGGATGGTTTTCTTATCGTCGCCATGGCCTGGCTCATTCTGTCTTGTCTTGGGGCGGTCCCATTCTGGACAACCGGCACCTGTCATTCCGTTATGGATGGCCTGTTTGAATCAGCCTCCGGTTTGACTGGAACCGGGGCCACGGTGCTTGCCGGTCTTGATACGATGCCGCCGTCCATACTGTTCTGGCGTTCCATGCAGCAGTGGCTGGGAGGCATGGGCATCATTGTGTTGACCGTGGCGGTGTTGCCGCTGCTCGGCGTTGGCGGCATGCAGCTGATACGTGCGGAAACACCGGGGCCGATTAAGGACAAGCTGACCGCTCGCGTTACCGAGACGGCCAAGGTGCTGTGGTACATCTATCTGGCCATGACAGTAGCCTGCGCCCTTGCCTACTGGCTTGCCGGTATGACGGTATTCGACGCAATCAACCACGCCATGACCACGCTGTCGACCGGCGGCTTTTCCACGCACGATGCCAGCTTTGGTTATTTCACGCAGCCCTTGCTGCGCTGGGTTGCTATCCTTTTCATGTTCCTGGCAGCTACCAATTTTACGCTTCACTTTGCGGCCCTGCGGCGCGGCATTCCACTGGCGGTCTATGTGCGTGACGATGAGTTTATCGCCTATGTCAAATGGGGGGTCATCCTGGTGGCCCTCATAGGTCTGCTCGTGATCCCGGTCTCCGCGGGTAATTTTAGCGATGTGGTGTTCAATCTCGTTTCCCTTATGACCACAACCGGGTTTGCCACCAATAATTACGGTCTGTGGCCCCATGGTACAGGTTTGCTCTTCCTGGCCGCCATGCTGGTTGGCGGTAGCGCCGGATCCACGGCGGGCGGCATCAAGGTGGTGCGCGTTCTGTTGCTCTACAGGCAGGGAATGCGGGAAATCGGCCGGCTCATTCACCCACACGCCATCATCCCCGTGCGCTTCGGAAAGCGCAGTCTGTCAAACGAAGTGATGCAGTCCATATGGGGGTTCTTCGCCCTGTTCATGTTGTGCTTCGCGGTACTTGCCTTGGCGGTAGCCTGTACCGGCGTGGATATGGTCACGGCGGTTTCAGCGGTCGCCGCTTGTATTACGGGGACTGGGCCAGGACTCGGTCAGGTTGGTCCGGTCTCCACCTACGCCGGCCTTCCGGATATCGCCAAGGGGATACTGTTTCTGGGCATGATTATGGGCCGGCTTGAGATATTTACGCTCTTTGTGCTGATTGTTCCCGGATTCTGGCGTCATTAACCCATGCGGGCAGACGCAGCGAGCGTGCAATCGGGGCGCAACCCTGATGGGACAACGTCCTTTCGGGCGGTCTGACAGTGTTACTCAGCTTATGCATGGAATGACCATGCATTACGCTTCGTGCCTTGCACGCCATCCCGAAATGACGTTGGCGCGACCATGAATGAGTTGTTCAGAGGTTCCCTTGCATTCATGGCCTTTCTGATTGCCATGGTATTGAGCAAACGGTTCTGCGATCCGTCATCGCATTTATACATCCTGGATCATCCCAATGTACGTTCCCTGCACGATGAACCCACGCCCAGGGGCGGAGGGCTGGCCATACTGGCGGCGCTGGGCATTACATGGCCGCTGGCCTTGATCCTTGTCCATCCCCCGCATGGCCTCGCCGGACTGGTGGCGGGTCTTGGGATGATTGCGGCAATATCCTTCCTTGATGACAAACAGGATGTACCCCCTGTTGTTCGATTAATGGTGCAGACTGGTGCGGCGCTGATGTTGATTATGGCTGGTCCGGGTCTGAATACCGCCACCGCGCCCGTTGCGGGGATGCTTTTCCCGCCAGGGCTTTGTGTGGCTCTTTCCACCCTGTTTGTCGTCTGGTTCATCAATCTCTACAATTTCATGGATGGCATGGACGGTTTTGCCGGCGGCATGGGCGTGATTGGTTTTGCCTGTCTTTCCATCATGGGCTGGATGGCCGGGGAGATCACATTCGCTAGCCTTGCTATCCTGGTGTCCATGGCGAATCTCGGCTTCCTTATGCTGAATCTTCCACCGGCAAGTATATTCATGGGTGATACCGGTTCGGCCAGCATGGGGTTTCTGGCCGCCGCCTTTTCACTCTGGGGCGTTCGAAGTGGCGTCTTTCCCCTGTGGATTCCCATCCTGGTCTTTTCCCCCTTTGTCGTGGATGCCACAGTGACTCTGATCCGGCGCTTGTTGCGGCGTGAAAAGGTCTGGCAGGCCCACCGCTCCCATTATTACCAGCGTCTGGTGCGGCTGGGGTGGGGTCATCGCCGAACTGTTTTCCGTGAGTTCGGTCTGATGCTGGCAGTTGGCATATCGGCAATCTTACTCAACCGCCTGGATGGAATATGGGGATTAACCGGCATTCTGATCTGGGCCGGATTATATGCCCTAATGGCTGTTGGTGTGCACAGACTGGAAATGCGGACTAGGGTAACCCCATGAAAAAAACGACCCAAAAACTGCTGCGCTCCCGCTGGACTGCGTTGGCGCATGACATGCTCTGGGTGCCGGTTGCCCTACTCCTGGCTTACTGGCTGCGTTTCAATCTTGGAACCATTCCACAACCTTACTGGCAGGGCGGCATGCTGATCCTGAGCGTAGCCCTGCCTGTCCAGGGCGCTGTATTCTGGATGTTCGGGCTGTATCGTGGCATGTGGAGATTTGCCTCCATCCAGGATCTGGTGCGTATCTTCAAGGCCGTAAGCCTGGGCGTCCTGCTCACCTTTCTGACTGTCTTTGTAGCCCGGCGTCTGGCCGGCGTTCCACGCTCAATCCTCTTGCTATACCCGGTCCTGCTTTTCCTTGGGCTTAGCGGGCCCCGATTGCTCTACCGCTGGGTCAAAGACCGCCATTTTGATCTCAGCGAGCATCCAGCTCAACGAGCATTGATTGCGGGGGCTGGCAGGGCCGGGGAGATGCTGGTCCGAGACCTGCTGAAGCATGGACAATATCTGGCGGCAGGTTTTGTTGATGATGATCCTGCCAAGTTAGGAAGAGAAATCCACGGCGTACGGGTATTGGGCAGTCTGGCCGATACGGGCAGTCTGGCCGGGGAGCTGGAGGCTGATGTTGTACTGATCGCCATTCCCTCGGCAAGCCACGAAACCATGCAGCATTTGGTCCGGATATGCACCGATGCCAGGATTGCCAGCCGGACCCTGCCATCCCTGCTCGAACTGGCGGATGGCCGTGTGGAAGTTGCAAAGCTACGCGAAGTGCGTATCGAGGATCTGCTCGGACGCGACCCCGTGAGCCTGAATGATACCGCTTTACGCGCCTTTCTGGACCGGAAACGGATATTAATTACAGGCGCCGGCGGTTCAATCGGTTCCGAACTCTGCCGCCAGCTGAGTCTTTATGCGCCGGCAACTATGATTCTGGTTGATCATGGTGAATACAATCTGTATCGCATCGATCAGGAAATACAGGGCAGCTCGACTCACGCTGAAATCATTGCCTATCTTGGTGATGTACGTGATAAAGAGCGCATGCGCTGGATCTTCGAACAACATAGTCCGCAGATTGTCTTTCATGCCGCCGCCTATAAACATGTGCCACTGCTTGAGGAAAACCCGGCCGAGGGCATCAAGACCAACATCCTTGGCACCATGCAAATCGCCGATCTGGCCGCGGAATACGGGGCGGAAAAATTTGTCATGGTCTCTACCGATAAAGCAGTCAATCCATCCAGCGTCATGGGGGCCAGTAAGCGGGCGGCAGAGGTCTATTGTCAGAATATGGATGAGCGCGTGACCATGCAGCTGATTACTACGCGCTTCGGGAATGTGCTTGATTCCGCAGGCTCCGTTGTCCCCTTGTTTCGACGGCAAATCGCCGCCGGCGGTCCCGTAACGGTAACGCATCCGGACATCACCCGGTTCTTTATGACGATTCAGGAGGCTTGCCAGTTGATTTTGCGGGCCGCCGTCATCGGTAAAGGCGGCGAAATATTTGTCCTGGATATGGGAAAGCCGGTAAAAATTATGAACCTGGCGGAGCAGATGATCCGGCTTTCCGGCCTTGAACCCGGCCGGGATGTGGAAATCAAAGTGACAAGTCTGCGTCCTGGTGAAAAGCTGCATGAAGAGTTGTTTTATGCCTCTGAAACCCCATCCGGCACCAGACATCCCAAGATCATGCTGGCCGCCGCCAGAAAATACGACTGGCAAGACCTTCGGAAACTTTTGCTTAAATTGCAGACGGCCAGCAGGGAGCGGGATATGACCGCGCTGCACGCCACGCTGAAGGAAATCGTACCCGAATTTATCGAAGCCGTTACCGGTTCCACAGGCCGGACGCAAAGTTATGAGCCCTGAACCCTGAACCTGCATACATCCAGGTGGCGGTATTTTGCCCCCTGATGCGGACGTTTACCTATTTATGGCCTCAAGCATTGGGCAGACCGGTATGTGGTATTCGCGTACATGTTCCATTCGGTCGCAGCAGGCGTTTGGGCGTGGTTGTAGGTGTCATCTCCGAAGTGCCTGATGGGATGGAGGTCAAAGGCATCCTGGACCGATGGGACGAAACTCCGCTCTATTCGGAGAAACGTTCGCGCTGGCTCGATCGGGCTGGCCGCTATTATCTGGCCGCTCCCGGTGAGATGTTTGAAACGGCCTTTGCTTGGGCAAGGGGGGATGACAAACAGCGCTGGCATTGTCCAGATGTGGACAGACTGGCGAAACTGGATGCCGAACTAGCCAGATCATTCCTCAAGCGCGCTACACTTTCCGTCCGAGCCCTGTCAAAACATGGCGTTGCATTTCCGCGGCATCGCCTGAATATTGCCGCCGCATCGGAACTAATTCATCCCGTTGAACCACCCGCAGGCGGAAGGCCGGCATCCGGATTCACGAATGAGCCGATCCCTGATCATCTATTTCCGGCCCAGGCCGTGGCCATGCACGCCATTTCCGATGCCAGAGGATTCTCCGGGTTTTTGCTTTTTGGCCCGACCGGTTCCGGCAAAACAGAAGTCTATCTGCGCACCGCCATGAAAAAGATCAGGGAGGGGGGGCAGGTATTAATCATGGTTCCTGAAATCGGTCTGACGCCGCAATGGCTGGCCCGATTACTGGCCAGATTGCCTGATGTGGCCGTCTGGCATTCGGGATTAAGCGCCCAGGAACGCAGATATGTGCGTATCCATATCAACAATATCAAGGTTCTGGTGGGAACCCGCTCAGCTATCTTTCTTTCGCTTCCCCGTCTCTCGCTTGTGATTGTGGACGAAGAGCAGGATGGCTCATTCAAGCAGGGCGAAGGGGTGAATTACTCAGCCCGGGACCTGGCGGTATTGCTTGCTCAGGAGCTTGAAATCCCCGTTGTTCTAGGTTCCGCAACACCGAGCATCGAGAGCTGGCGGCATGCCATGGCCGGGAGCTACCAGCTTTTGACCCTGAATCGCCGTGTCAGTCCGGCGCCTCCACTGGAGAAGTCAATTATCGATATGCGAGGCGTAGCCCTTTCGCTTAGCGACCCCCTGATTAAGGCGCTCGAAACAACCCATGCGCGTGGCGAGCAGGCCCTGCTCTATCTGAACCGGCGTGGTTATGCTCCAGCATTGATCTGTGCCGCCTGTGGTCAAGTGCCGGAATGCCCGCACTGTTCGCTGCGGCTGACGCTGCATCGCCGCCGCCGGCAGCTCCGGTGCCATGTCTGTGGATTTATCCGGCCTGTTCCGAACAGTTGTGAGCAGTGTGGAGAGGAGGCGCTCTTGCCGCTGGGGGCGGGAACCGAGAAAGTTGAGGAACAATTGCAGGCGGCTTTACCCGATCTTCGTTTTGCCCGGATGGATCGTGATTCAGTCAATTCGGAACAGAAACGGACCGGCATTCTAGATGCGTTCGCGAATGGCAGCCTGGATTGCCTGATCGGCACCCAGATGATAATCAAGGGGCATCATTTTCCGAATGTAACCCTGGTTGGCGTCATTAACGCGGATCATGGGCTTTCGTTGCCGGACTTCCGCGCCGCTGAACGCTGGTGGCAACAATTGACCCAGGTTCTGGGCCGTGCCGGGCGTGGTTCAAGACCCGGAAAGGTCATCATCCAGACGCGTAATCCGGAAGCTCCGTGGTTGGCCTGCATCGGCGACGAACACAGCAGAGCCTTTTTGGATAGGGAACTTGAGCTTCGGGAGGGGTTTGAATTTCCGCCTTTTGCGCGATGGGTGCGGCTGGTCTTTTCCTCCAGAAACAGGGACAGGGCGGAAGCTGCCGCTCAATCTGCGGCCAAGCTATTTGTAGTGCATGGCGTAGCCGAGGTGGCCAGCCCTATGCCTTGCCCTTATGAGAGGCTGGCAGGCCGCTATCGTTTCGAACTGATGATCAAGGATTCCAGCCGGAAGGTCCTGCCCTGGGCCCTGGCCCCCTTGCTTAAGAAACTGCCGGCGCCCACGGGCGTACGCCGCCGGGTAGATGTTGATCCAGTCGACATGATGTAGTGTCCACAGAGCACGACAAAGAACTAGCCTGACACTTGCGGTTCATTCGATGCTTCCTCCGCATTCCTTGCTGTACGCGTATCCTATTATCCTAGAAAAAGCAGTTGGAAGTGCGTGCAGAGTGTAAGATGTTGATTTG
>CAZQZF010000051.1:0-10567 GCA_964597745.1 uncultured Zetaproteobacteria bacterium | reverse complement strand
TTGAGGAATGGAGTGCGAGGAAAGAAGAAACTCTTTCAAAGTGTATGCTTTAAACCGGGAGCGAGTAGTCAGGCGGCAAAACAAAGACACGCCGGCATTCTGTGAAGGATGAATCCGAGGCCGTAATTTCAGCCAGCATTTTCATCACTGTTTTCAACCGGATTGGCTTGGGAGGAGAAGTCTGTATATCAAGGAAACTCAAGTCGCCTTTCCATAAGGCCGCATACAGATTTCCCTGGGTTGTTGTGATTGATCGAGTTTTGCTGAATCTTGTATAAAGATCAACTTTGACAGGAGAAGACCAGTTGCGATCAAAAACACTTTTTACTTCTTTAGCACCATGACTACTTACCCGGACAGGAAATCTCACTTGCAAAGAATTCCCTATCCGAGTGCAGGCTACGTCCCAATTTTCTTCATACGCGATCCGGCTATCATAAAGCGTATCTCCTTCTTCGAACCGGCAAAGAGATACGGCATCTGAAAACGCCACAGGAATTGCCCATTTGAAGTTCGAAAAGAAGTCCATTTATCCCCCCCCAAGGAGTTCCAGAAAGACATCCTCCGCAATGACTTTAACGCCTAGCTGTTTTGCCTTACTAAGTTTAGAACCGGCTCCGGATCCAGCTACTACCAAATCGGTATTTTTTGAAACTGAACCCGCGGGCTTCGCTCCCAGATCACGTAGCTTTGCTTCTGCTGCAGAGCGACTCATAGATTCAAGCGCTCCCGTTACTACGACAGTTTTCCCGGTCAGCGAGTGACTGACGGCCATAGCCTTCGCGGCCAGCGGCGCGGGCCATACACCGCGCGCTCTAAGGGCCTCAAGCTCCTTCTGGTTATGTGCCTCTTTAAAAAAAGAACGCATGCTATTGATGATCTCTGGACCGATCCCGCCACCTCTTACTTTCTTTTCCCAATCTTCCTCATCAACCGCCTGAATAGTATCCATTGACAATAAGCGCTCAGAGATTTCATTAGCCGTAGCTTCTCCAACATGCGGAATGCCAAGCGCAAACAGGAACCTTGGCAAAGAACGTTGCTTGCTTACTTCCAATGCGGCCTTGAGGTTGGTGATCTTCTTGTCTCCAAAGCCTTCGCGACCATGAAGCAGATTCAAATCCAGCGCGTAAATATCTGAAATACTATGTAGTTTTAGCGGCGAATCACTTTGTTCGTCAACCAGTATCTCAATCAACTTACCGCCCATACCCTCGATGTCCATCGCACCCCGTGAGGCAAAGTGCTTTAATCTCTCTTTTAATTGTGAGGGGCAGGACAACCCTCCTGAGCAACGAATTGCCGCCTCAAGTTCGTCTACCTCAACATGAGATCCACAATCAGGACATATGCCCGGGATTTCTGGCGCGGCTCCTCGTTGAACATCATCTGCATCCACCAATCGCCGCACGATTTCGGGAATCACATCACCAGCCCTGCGAATCACAATCCGGTCACTGGAACGGATATCTTTACGAGTTATCTCATGGATATTGTGCAGTGTCGCCCTTGATACCATGGCGCCAGCCACCTTAACCGGCTTCATTGCGGCCACAGGCGTAATTACTCCCGTACGCCCTACCTGCCAAATAATTTTTTGGAGTTTTGTTTCCACCTCTTCAGCCGGAAATTTATGGGCAATCGCCCAGCGCGGGGAGCGGGCAACAGCACCCAAGTCTTTCTGAAGGGCGCATTCATTGACCTTGTATACAACCCCGTCAATCTCATAAGGGAAATCGTTTCGTTTATCTTTCAAAATCCGGTAATGCCGGAGTAATGACTCCGCATCCTTCAAGATACGGTACGGTTGAACCGGAAAACCCAGATCGTGAAGTGCATCCAGGACACAACTTTGTAGATCCCCCAGGACATTTCCTCCCAAACCAACACCGTAAGCGAAAAAATGTAGGGGTCGCCGGGCGGTTATCTTCGGATCAAGCTGACGCAGGGAACCGGCGGCGGCATTCCTGGGATTGGCAAACGCCTTTTCGTGGGCTGATTCCTGCCGCCGATTCAGTTCAGAAAACTCGCTCCTGGACATGTACACCTCACCGCGTATCTCCAGGCGCCCGGAAATGTTACGCTTCAGGGACCACGGAATGTCACTTACGGTGCGAACGTTATCGCTGATATCCTCGCCGGTGGCGCCATCACCACGCGTAGCGGCATATAGCAGGCGGCCGTCCTCATAACAAAGATTCACCGCCAGACCATCGATTTTGGGTTCAGCAATATATGAAAATCTCTTTCCATTCAGTAGTTGGCGCAGCCGACGGTCAAAAGAAAGCACCTCCTGTTCGGAAAATGCATTAGCAAGGGAAAGCATGGGCTCGCCATGCGCATGGGGATTAAATGTCGGGCTGGGAGGCGCCCCTACCTGTCTGCTTGGTGAATCTCCTGGAACAGGTAAACCGGATCGTGATTCGAGGTCCTCAAGCTCTCGCATAAGGGCATCGTATTCGGCATCGGAAATAACGGGGGCGTCCAGAATATAATAGCGATAATTATGTTCCCTCAGTTCAATACGGAGACGCCGAATACGGTGCTCAATATCCCCGGGATTTCGCAAGAGACTCCCCAGACAAGACTACCCGGTCTCCCCTAACATCGCCTTAACCTCCGTCATTACAGACTGAGATGTCCATTTAACCGCGCCAACCCAGTGCTTGCGAATCTTGCCTTTTCTGTCAATCAGGAAGGATTCGGGATACCGAAAGACACTATAAACCCTGGAAACCCTACTGTTCTGGTCATGCAGAACCTGAAATGGAAGACTATATTCACGAACAAATCCGGCCAGGGCAGTAGCATCGCGATCCACTGATACCGCTACAACGCGTAATCCCTTTTCCTTAAGCGTCTCGTACAGCGTCGTCATTGAAGGCATTTCTTGTCTGCAGGGAGGGCACCAGGTAGCCCAGAAATTCAGCAATATCACGCCGCCTTGGGGGGGGAACTGCTGTTTTTTTCCCGCCAGATCGGGCAGGGTGAACGCCGGGGCGAAATCTCCGATCTGGATTTGAGTCTTTGCTCCGGGAAGTCCGAACCAGATGGCGATACCAGCAACAATCAGAATGGCCGCCATCAGTAACCAACGTTTCAACATACATCACTCTCCCGATACCTTTCCCGTTCCAGCCTGATTCGCGGAGCGGTTTTGGTTATACGGTATCTGAATGTCTTACGGCCATTCACCAGAACCACGGACGCACCCATTCCATATTCATTACAAAGGCTTTCATCCGCGTCGACATCAATCTTTTCCCATGCTCACAGATGCTGGCAACACTAATGGTCGCCCAACGCCTTGGGAACACGGAGAATCGTAAACACCTGATCCCCATGACGGTCAAGCATGATCTGGAGCACATCACCACCCTTGATTTTTTGGGTCACTTTCTTGAAGCCTTTCAGGTTTCGAACCTGTCTCCGGTTAATTTGATAAATGACATCATTCTGCTTAATGCCTGCGTGCGCCGCCGCGGATCCTGGCTGCACCTGCCGAACCACCACGCCGTGTTTGGCAATAGCCCCAAGCTCCTTAGCTAGATCACGGGTTAGATCAGTCAGCGCAAGACCAAGCCTTGGCGGTATCTGACTTGTGGTTTTCGTCAGATCCGTCTCTTCACTCATTTCCTCAACCCTGGCAACAATGGTTTTCCGCTTCCCGCTCCGTATCAGGCCGATGCGAACCCTGTCGCCTGGCTTGTGCCGGGCGACGCGAATGGGTAAATCATGAACACGATGTATGGGGGTTGCGTCAAGGCTGACGATCACATCGCCTGCCTTGATACCTGCCTTGTCCGCCGCGGATCCCTTTTCCACCTGCCGGACAAGAGCCCCGTTATTGTTGGGTAAGCCAAGGGCCTTCCGGGTCTCCTTGTCAATAGGGGCAATGTATACGCCTAAACGGGCGCGCTGCACATGACCCTTGGTTCTCAATTCATCAATCACGGATTTGGCAACATTGATCGGTATGGCAAAACCGATACCTATGTTACCGCCGCTTCTGGAATAAATTGCTGTGTTAATCCCTACGACTTCGCCATCGATATTAAACAGCGGCCCTCCCGAATTGCCCGGATTGATGGACGCGTCCGTCTGAATAAAGTCATCGTAGGGACCGGCGCCAATAACGCGACCCTTGGCGGAAACAATACCCGCCGTCACAGTCTGCTCAAGGCCAAACGGATTGCCGATCGCCAGGACCCAGTTACCAACGCGAAGTTTGTCTGAATCGCCCAATTTTACCTTCGAAAAATCCTTGCCATCGATTTTGAGGAGCGCAATATCAAGCTTGGAGTCCCTGCCAATGAGTTTTGCGTCAAATTCGGATCCATCCCTTGTCTTGACAACAATCTTATCAGCTTTATCAACAACATGATTGTTCGTGACTACAAACCCATTATTGGAAATAATAAATCCGGAGCCAAGCGAATGGCGCTCCTGTGGCGGCATATTCTGGAAAAACTGATCAAAAAACTGGTCAAATGGGGAGCCGGGAACGCCGGGCATTCTGGGTCTATGATACCCCCGAGTAATTTGAGTGGTGCTGATGTTGACTACGGCGTCTTTTTGAGTGGCGGCAAGATCGGAAAAATCGGGCAACTCAGCCTGGGCAGGCCCGGAAAACAGGGTAAATCCAAGTAAGATGGAAAAGGCTATTCGGTAAAGCATGCTCAAAACTCCTCTAAGTGATATGTGAAAGTTCGTAACAACTCATCTTCGCGCCCACGGATGGACTTTTTACGATGCCATCAAATGTGCTCACCGCGAATATTGACCTGCATACATGAACACAAAATGAAAATAGTAAGGAAAACAATAGTACTGGTATTGTAAAAAGTCATTAAAGTTTACTGGCTGTTTATACAAGGATAAAGTATCGCCAGATGAACCAAAACGATTACATCAATGGATTTGATTTCATGGTAATTGGCTGTGGCGCTTCCGGACTGTTGACCGCCCTGAAACTTGCTGACGCAGGGCGCGTACTGATTGTCAATAAGGACGAGCCTCCGGAATCCAATACCTACTTTGCTCAAGGCGGCATAGCTGGCGTCATGGATTCAGCCGACACTTATGAATCACATATCAACGATACCATTCAGGCCGGGGCGGGCCTGTGCCACAAAGAGGTGGTACAGGCCGTGATCACAAGAAGCAGCGAAATTATCCGGGAACTCATGGCATTGGGCACTGAGTTTGATACTGAATCCGGCCATCTGCACCTGACTCGGGAAGGCGGGCACAGCAAACGGAGAATTGCCCATGTCCAGGATGCCACCGGCCGGGCCATCGGCGAAACCCTGCTGGCGCAGGTTCTAAGACATCCTAATATCAACTGGCTTCACCAATCCATGGCTGTTGACCTGATTACGGCCCGCCACCTGGGACGCTACAGCAGCGGTCCGGACCGTTGTCTGGGCGCATACATCCTTGACGGGGAAGGCCGGATCCTGTCCATTCCCGCAAGTTACACCATTCTTGCCGCTGGAGGCGCCGGTAAGGTTTATCTATATACCTCCAATCCGCACGGGGCTACAGGTGATGGCATAGCGATGGCGTGGCGCGCCGGCTGCCCGGTTATGAATCTGGAATTCATGCAATTCCACCCAACCTGTCTATTTCATCCCAGCGCCCCCACTATGCTGTTGACCGAGTCGCTTCGCGGTGAAGGCGCCTACTTGATCGATACCGGTGGACGAAGATTTATGTTCGATTACGATGAACGCGGAGAATTAGCGCCGCGTGATATTGTTGCCCGCGCCATTGATCATGAACTAAAGAAAAGCGGTGCGGACAACATGTTTCTTGATGCCCGGAAGCTGGGAGCGGAGAAAATAGGAGCCCACTTTCCCAATATCTCACGACGTTTGCTGGCCTTGGGTATTGATATGCAAACCAGTCCCATCCCGGTGGTACCGGCGGCACATTATATGTGTGGTGGCGTGAAGGCTGAGCTTTCGGGACGAACTGAACTTGAACGGTTTTTCGTCATCGGGGAAGCGGCCTGCACCGGTTTGCATGGCGCCAACCGCCTGGCCAGCAACTCACTGCTTGAATGCCTTGTAATGGCTGAAAGCTGCGCCAAAACCATCCTGAAAAAAAATGAACGCGATATGTATCTGAATCTTCCGGCCTGGGATGCAAGCGGTACGAAACCGGAAAGCGAACGCGTCCAAATCAAACAAAATTGGGATGAGATTCGCACTACGATGGTGAATTATGTCGGTATCGTTCGCTCCGACGAACGGCTTAGAAGGGCAAAGCGACGGCTTGGCCTCATTCGTAAGGAAATCGCATCATATTACTGGCAGCATCCCATCGACCGCGACCTGGTCGAATTGAGAAATCTATCCCTTGTAGCGGAACTCATCGTGCGTTCCGCCCAATCCCGCCGGGAGTCCCGCGGCCTGCACTACTCCATCGATTATCCCGACATGCTGCCCAATGCGAAAGATACGGTGCTCAAACCCGAGCCGCTGTGAGTGACTCAGCTTGTGAACTGGTTCATATTCGCGGCGATGTTCAGGGGGTCTGCTTTCGTTACTATGCCAAATGCGAGGCGGACGGTCTTGGCATCAGCGGCTGGGTAAGAAACATGCCGGATGGCAGCGTGGATGCACTGATCCGTGGCAGCGAAACTAAGCTTGTCACCATGCGTAAATGGCTGTCACAAGGTCCGCCCATGGCCCGGGTTCTGGACTTTTGCGTCGAGCCCTGTCCGGAAGATTCTTGCCCCAAAGAGGGATTCCATATCATTGATTTCGTAAATAGGTAACGGGAATGCGGACACCCAACATCAGGCTGAAGTCCTGGGTGCTTTTCTGGCTGATGTTTTCGGTGAAGGCGAAGCTCCACTGCAACCCTTCCCTGGACATTGCCCGGAAGCCAAAACTGATCAGCCATGGCCGCGTATCCAGAGCGGCAATGCCCGTTTGATACGGGGAACCGCCGCCCTGAACCTGCACAATCAGGTTCAATGGGTGTGAAAATATCGATGCCCGGTAACCGGCGAGGGCGGTGACGCGGAAATAATTTTGTGTTGGCGCGCCCAGATCGATTTGTCCAAACGGATGGATGCCCCATCCCTCTAGATGACCGAACAGCGAACCGGTCTGCCCTGAAACGGCCAGTCCCAGTCCCGCATCCGGGCTGCCGTTGCTCCAGCCGCGTGAACGGCTGGCGCCGGGCATCTGAAGGGCGGCAAGCATGGTCATGGCCTGGTTCCGATCCGCGTATATCTGGCGGCGCAGATACAGTTCGGTATTCCCCAACTCCCAGCGAGCACGGCCTGTCCAGCCGCCGGACGAGCCCCGATAGAAATAACCAAACTGGTTGTCCGGTCGGAATTCCCGGCCGCTGTTCGGTAGACCAAAGGCCTTGTGATAATTGCGCAGGAATGGATCGAGTACGCCCGCCGTAGGTCTGAGCAAGGTCTGGCGAAACGTTATGTCCATCTTCGCCCCCAACCCGTAGTTCAGCCTGAGGTCGGCCACGTACAGCTCCATGTCGGCCAGGTATCGTTGCGGTGCTGGCAGGGCGTCGGCCAGGAAGATGCTGGCATAGTGATGATTCATATCCAGAAAAAGATCTCCTTTGGACAGAATCCAGGCGTTTTCAGCCTGCGGATCAAGAAAACGCGTCATGCCGGGATTCATCTGCATAACCGGTAGCGGCTGACTGGAGACGGCTACGGCATTTCCGGTCAGGGGATAAGCCAGCAGCAAGACCGGCAGGACAAGAGTTGAGTTACGGATTGAGTCTTCTCAATGCGGCGATAATCAGCAGGAAAATGCCCTTAATCCAACACATATAAACCTCCGCCAGGGGGATGAGAAATGATACGGGGACAATGTGAGTTCAGAAAGATTGAAATTCAAGTCTTGAAAAACGGCGCGCCTTCCCCTACAAAGAGTCTATGAACGACTTTGTTTCCGAACCCGAAATCATTCACCCTGAAGACGGCAAACCGTCCGGGAGCCAGGGGCCGGGATCTTCGCTGATTCTGGCCGGCGAGGTCCTTCCCGAGTTTCTGGCTATTTTACCACTATCCAACAGACCCCTGTTTCCCGGCCTGATCGTACCGCTGGTCTATGAAGGGGCCGAGCACGTACAGAAGACTATCAAGAAGCTGAAGGAGAACGAACAGCAATACGTCGGCATGGTGCTGGTCAAGAATGAGGATGCGCCGTTTACCGCCAGTAATCTTTACCCGGTTGGCGTCGTGGCAAGGGTCTTGAAGGCGGCTGAAATTGTTGACCACGGCCTGCTACACCTGGTGGTCGAATGTCTGGAGCGATTTCAGATCGAAAAGGTTATTTCGGCGGAGCCGCCCATCGGCGTTCGCGTGCACTACCATCTGGAAACTTCCTACCGTGATAATATGGAGTTGCGCGCCTATATGGTGGCTATCATCAATACCATCAAGGAATTGCTCAAACACAATCCTCTCCACGAGGAGGAGCTGAAACTGTTTCTGTCGCGCTTCGGGCCAGATGAGCCAAGCCGGCTGGCGGATTTCGCCGCCAGCCTGACGACGGCCGACCGTGAAGAACTTCAGGATGTCCTGGAAACCTTTCCGATCTTTGAACGCCTTAAAAAGGTAATGACCCTGCTCAATCGGGAGGTCAATGTCTCAAAACTGCAGAGCCGTATTCGCAAGCGCATTGATGAACGCATATCAGAACAGCAGCGCAAGTTCTTTCTGAAAGAGCAATTGCATGAAATCAAGCGCGAGCTTGGCATGGAAATGGATGAAAAGAGTCAGGAAGCCGAGCGGTTGAAGGCGCGTCTTAAGGGATTGAAGCTTAGTGACGAGGCCAGGGAACGTTTTGATGAGGAGATGCAGAAGCTGGAGATGCTGGATCCGTCCTCCCCGGAATACGGCGTGGCCCGGAACTATCTTGATTTGCTGACTCAAATCCCATGGGGAAAATATGTCCGTGACCGCTATAATCTGAAGGCGGCGGCAAGAACACTGAATCGCGACCACGCCGGTCTGGAGGACGTCAAGGACCGTATTCTCGAATTCATTGCCATCGGTGCGCGAAAAAAAGAGGTCGGCGGATCCATCATATTGTTCGTCGGCCCTCCGGGCGTGGGAAAAACATCCATCGGGCGCGCCGTAGCCGAGGCCATAGGCCGGCCATTTTACCGCTTTTCCGTCGGCGGCATGCACGATGAGGCCGAGATCAAGGGTCATCGGCGCACCTATATTGGCGCCATGCCGGGTAAGATCATCCAGGCCCTGAAGCAGGTCAAGGCCGCCAATCCCGTGATCATGATTGACGAGGTGGACAAGATCGGCATGGACTTCCGCGGCGATCCCGCTTCCGCCCTGCTGGAAGTGCTGGATCCCGAACAGAACAGCGACTTTCTCGACCATTACCTGGATGTCCGGTTTGACCTTTCACGCGTACTTTTCCTGCTGACCGCCAACCAGCTGGATACCGTGCCGTCTCCCCTGCTCGATCGGGCCGAGGTCATCCGCCTGCCGGGCTATGTGGGCTTTGAAAAGAGAATCATAGGCAGGAAACACCTGTGGCCCAGACAACTCAAGGCCCATGGCCTGAGCAGGGATGAAGTGCAGCTGACCGATGCCGCCCTACATCACCTTATTGAGGATTATGCCCGTGAGCCGGGCGTACGGCAGTTGGAACGGCTAATGAAAAAGATCCTGCGCAAGGCCGCCCGCAAGCTGACCGAGGATGAAGATACGGGTAGCATCAGGATTGGCGTGCGCGATCTGGAGTCATTTGTCGGTCAACCCAGGTTCCGTGAAAAACATCTACGCTGCGATATCGGTATTGCCACTGGTCTGGCCTGGACGGCCATGGGGGGTACCAGTCTGACCCTGGAGGCTTTGATCGCGCATCAGGATAAGCGGGGTCTAAAGCTCACAGGCCAGCTTGGCAAGGTTATGCAGGAATCCGCCGAGATCGCCTTCTCTTTTGTCGGCTCAAATCTTTCCAGTTTTGGCGCCAAAACGGACTTTTTTGACACGGCCTTTATCCATCTTCATGTGCCGGAAGGGGCGGTGCCCAAGGATGGCCCATCGGCCGGTATTACCATGGCTACGGCCCTTCTATCCCTGGCCTTGAACAAGGCCCCTGCTCCAATCGCCATGACTGGCGAAATGACTCTGACCGGGGACGTGCTTCCCATTGGCGGCGTCAGAGAAAAGCTTCTGGCCGTGAAACGCCTGAGTCTGGAAGAGGTAATTCTGCCAAAGGCTAATCAAGTGGATGTGGATGAATTACCCAACAAGATTTCGGGAGGTCTGAAGATCCATTACGTCAGCCATTACAACGATGTAGCGCGGCTTATGTTTGGTATTCGCCCACGGAAGAAGTGAATCACATGCGGTTTTGCCTGTCATGGCAAAGCCGCACAACCGTAACGTGTCAGGTTGGCAAGGCATTTCGCTTTAAAAGCAGCAAGGTGATATCGTCCGCTGGCGGCTCGCTGCCGGCAAACTGTTGTACGTGTCCCATCAGGCTATGGATACAACTCTGCACATTAATGAGTCGGCCCTGAATAAATCGCTTTTTACAGGCATTAC
>CAZQZF010000050.1:0-10583 GCA_964597745.1 uncultured Zetaproteobacteria bacterium | reverse complement strand
CCGCCGAAGTAATGGAGGACATTGTGGCAGGCAGACCACATCCACTGGAAGGAGATCGGTTGGGACAGTTCGCAGTGGACTTGCGTGGTGGAGATCGGTTGGTTTTCGAAAGCGCGGATGAACCAGTTCCAACCAGCGACGACGGATCCATTGCATGGAAGCAAGTAACAAAAGTTCGTATTGTATTTATAGGAGACTATCATGACTGAGCAAACAGCAACCTTTTCTCCGGATTGGATTTCCACACCCGGCGACACAATTCTCGATCTGTTGCAAGAGCGTGGCTGGAAGCAGACTGAATTTGCCGAACGCATCGGGTTTACCACCAAGCATGTCAGCCAGTTGATCAATGGTAAATCGGCTCTCACTGAAAATGCAGCTATTCGACTGGAGCGCGTGTTGGGTAGCAGCGTGCGCTTTTGGATGAATCGTGAAAGCCAGTATCGTGAAGCTCTGGCTAGAGAGGCCGAGTTGGAAGCGCTGGAGAATGATGTGGAGTGGCTAAAAGAAATTCCCGTTACTCACATGGTGAAATGCCAATGGATGCGTAAGTGTAAAAACAAGGCCGAACAGGTATCCGAGGCTCTGAAGTTTTTCGGCGTGGCCTCTGTCGAAGCATGGCGCAGCAAATATGCGGCTCCGCTGGCGGCTTTTCGGGCTAGCGAGAAATTTGACAAACAACCGGGAGCCGTTGCTGCTTGGCTCAGGCAGGGAGAGCGCCAGGCTAGTGACATTCGCACGGCTACTTTCGATAAGGCTACATTCAAGGCCACGCTTGAAGATTTGCGGGCGCTTACCAATGAAACTGATCCGGACGTATTTGTACCGGCTTTGGTGGAGGCATGTGCCTTAGCTGGTGTGGCAGTAGTGTTTGAGCCAGCCCCAACCGGATGCCCTGTTTCGGGGGCAACCAAATGGATCGCTTCTGACAAGGCATTGTTGATGTTGAGCCTTCGGCATAAAACCAATGATCATTTGTGGTTTTCCTTTTTTCATGAGGCGGGACATTTGTTGTTGCATGGTAAGAAAATGCTTTTTATTGAAGGGGATATGCTTGATAATGAACAGGAAAACGAGGCCAACCTTTTTGCATCCAGTGTGTTGATCCCCAAACAGTATGAGACGCAATTGATGTTGTTGGATACAGCTCCGGCCATTCGGGCATTTGCGGAAGAAGTGGGAATAGCCCCCGGTATTGTTCTGGGGAGAATGCAAAAAGATGATTTGATTCCATGGGGTACAAAACTCAACAGCCTGAAAGAACGATATCAATGGAGTTGTTGATAGCATATATAAATCAGGGTATTTGGTCTTGAATGGGTGCTGGAAGGTACGTTGGAAAGAGTGCAAGCAACGACGAGGTGTTGGAATGGGGCAACACTGGCTGACGTTTCAGGAATGCTATGAAAGGGCTGGATAAATTGTTTGATCTTTATACCAAAATGACGGCGGCAGCGGCCAGTGTCAAAACCACAGCCAGTGCTGCAATGGGCAAGAGAGAAGGAGCCAAGCTATGAGTAATAAACCTGTCAGCCTGACTTCGCCCCCGGAGGGCTATGCCGATTGGCTGGCTGAACTCAAAAGCCGTATCCATACCGCACAGCAGCGCGCTACGCTGGCAGTCAATCAGGAACTGGTGTTGCTCTACTGGCAGATCGGGCGGGATATTCTGGCACGTCAAGCCGAGCAGGGTTGGGGCGCCAAGGTGATTGAACGGCTGTCGCAAGATTTGCGGACTGCCTTTCCTGACATGAAGGGATTTTCTCGCGCCAACCTGATGTACATGCGTGCGTTTGCCGAAGCGTGGCCGGATTCAGTAATCGTCCAACAGCTTGTTGGACGATTACCATGGGGACACAATCTGGTGCTGCTGACCCGTCTGAAAGATGCGCAGCAGCGTATGGCTTATGCCAAGAGCGCTATTGCACACGGTTGGTCGCGCAATGTGTTGAACATCCATATTGAAAGCCGTCTGCTGGAGCGTACTGGCACAGCGGTCACGAATTTCGATGTCCGCTTGCCCAAGCCGCAGTCCGACCTTGCACGGGAATCATTAAAGGATCCGTACCGTTTTGATTTCCTTGGTCTTAGCCGGGAGGCGAGTGAGCGCGAGATTGAACATGCCCTGGTGAAGCATGTCACCGAATTTTTGCTGGAACTGGGCGCAGGCTTTGCGTTTGTCGGGCGACAGGTGCAACTGGACGTGGGCGGTGATGAGTTTTTCATCGATCTGCTGTTCTACCACCTCAAGCTGCGCTGCTATGTGGTGATCGAACTCAAGGGGAGAAAGTTCAAACCCGAACACCTGGGGCAGTTGAGCTTTTATCTGACAGCCGTGGATGCGCAGATCAAGCAACCACAGGATGGTTCCACCATCGGTCTGCTGTTATGTAAGAGCAAAAACAGGGTGGTCGCCGAATATGCGCTGCGCGACAATACCCGGCCCATTGGCGTGGCCGAATATCAATTGGTGGAATCCTTGCCGACAGAACTACAGACCAGCCTGCCCAGCATTGAACAGATCGAGCGCGAACTCTCGGAGGGTGGTGAATCCACCGAGGAGGAAGCACAATGACAGAACACAAAGCAATCCCCCATGTATCCGTAAGCTATGCCTGCAATGGCAGTTCCAAGAAGACGAACGAGTTGGGGATGCGAGCCATGCAGGAACGCGCCTTTGAAAAGCGGGGCGAGCAATATCTGCTGATCAAATCGCCGCCTGCATCGGGGAAAAGCCGGGCGCTGATGTTTATTACGTTGGACAAGCTGGAAAATCAGGGATTAAAACAGGCGATTATTGTAGTACCCGAGAAATCCATCGGAGCCAGCTTCCATGACGAGCCGCTTTCACAGTTCGGTTTCCGGGCGGACTGGCATGTGGAGCCGAAATGGAACCTGTGCGACGCGCCGGGAGAGGATGGCGGCAAGGTTAATTCAGTAAAAGCGTTTCTGGCGAGCGATGATCAGGCGCTGGTCTGCACCCATGCCACGTTCCGCTTTGCTGTGGATCGCTTTGGCGTGGAAGCGTTCGATGATCGCCTGATTGCTGTGGACGAGTTTCATCATGTGAGCGCCAATCCTGATAATAAGCTGGGCGCTCATCTCGGACAGTTTATCGAGCGGGACAAGGCGCATATTGTGGCTATGACCGGCTCCTATTTCCGTGGCGATGCCATTCCGGTTCTGGCTCCGGAGGATGAGGCCAACTTTGAAACGGTGACCTATACCTATTATGAACAGTTAAACGGCTATGAATATCTGAAGAGGCTGGATATTGGCTATTATTTTTATTCCGGCGCTTACGCCGATGAAATACTCAATGTGCTGAACCCGAACGAAAAAACCATCATCCATATTCCCAATGTGAATTCACGGGAAAGCAGTAAGGACAAGATCAAGGAAGTCGAGCATATCATCGAGGAAATTGGGGAATGGGAAGGCACCGATCCCGACACAGGTTTCCATTTAGTGAGAACGACCAATGGACGAGTGTTGCGGATTGCCGACCTTGTAGATGACGATGCAAAACGGGACAAGGTTGCGGCATCGCTCAAACGGCATGAAATGAATACCGACCGGGATTCTGTGGACATCATCATCGCGCTGGGCATGGCCAAGGAGGGATTCGACTGGATCTGGTGTGAACATGCGCTGACCGTGGGTTATCGCGCCAGCCTGACCGAGATTATCCAGATCATCGGGCGTACAACCCGCGATGCCGAGGGTAAAACTCATGCGCGGTTCACCAATCTGATTGCCGAGCCGGATGCTTCGGAAGAGGCGGTAACTGATGCGGTCAACGATACCCTGAAGGCGATTGCCGCCAGCCTGTTGATGGAGCAGGTGCTGGCGCCGCGCTTCAACTTCACGCCGAAGCACCCACAGAGCGAGCCGGTTGAGGGCTATGACTATGGTGAGAATGGATATGACCCCAAGAAAAACAATGTCGGATTCAATCCGAAAACGGGGCAGTTTCAGATTGAAATTAAGGGATTGGTAGAGCCGAAAAGCAAAGATGCGCAGCGCATTTGTCAGGAAGACCTGAACGAGGTCATCACCTCTTTTGTACAGGATAAGACCGCGTTGGAGCGCGGAATGTTTGATCAGGAAACCGTGCCGGAAGAGCTGACGCAGGTGCGGATGGGCAAGATCATCAAGGAGAAATACCCGGAACTGGATGATGAGGATCAGGAGGCGGTGCGCCAGCATGCGATTGCCGCGCTTAATCTGACCCAGAAAGCCAAGGCGATCATCAATGCCAATGGAGAGGATGCGAAGGGCAACACGGCTCTGATTGATGGTGTGCGAAGGTACGCCATGGATGTTCGCAATCTCGATATCGACATGATCGACAGCATTAATCCGTTCAGCGAGGCGTATGCCATTCTCGCCAAGTCGATGAGAGAAGAGAGCTTGAAGCAGGTGGCCTCCGTAATCGCTGCCAGGCGGGTGAATCTGTCCCCGGAGGAGGCGCGGGATTTGGCGAAGCGAGCACTGAAGTTCAAACAGGAGCGCGGACGACTGCCTTCGCTGACTTCGCCCGATCCATGGGAAAAACGCATGGCAGAAGGCATAGCTTTCTTGCAGAAGAAAGTTCAAGAGGCGAACAATGGCTGAAATGTCCGATCTTGATCTCCTGAATGAGCTGGGAGTAGATACAACTGCCAGGAAGAAGGCTGACCATTCGCCGCGTGAAGAACGCATCATTGCTGGATTTGAAGAGATACAGCACTTTGTCGAGCAGCATGGCCATGCCCCGGAACATGGTGAAGAGAAGGATATATTTGAACGCCTCTATGCCGTTCGCCTGGATCAGATTCGGAAACAGCAAGATTGCCGCGATCTTCTCAGGGGACTGGATCACCAGGGGTTGCTGGAGGATTCGTTTGAAGTGAAAGAGCCAGAACCGGAAGTAGTGGATGATGCGGAGTTGTTGTCACAACTGGGAGTTCATGCGCCACATGCAGGGGATGTCACCTGGCTGACGCACGTGAAGCCACGCACCGAGGTCAGGGCAGCCGAGGAAATAGCGGCGCGTGTTCCATGTAAGGACTTTGAGAAGTTCAGGCCGATATTCGAAGCCGTTCAGAAGGAACTGGAGAACGGGGTTCGTGAAACACAACCGTTTAAGGATTTTGCGGAGATCAGGGAAGGCGACCTGTTCATTCTCTCCGGGCAGAAAGTATATGTGGCTGAAGTTGGAGAGATGTTTATCAATCAGAATGACAAGAAGGATAGTCGGCTCCGGGTTATCTATGACAATGGCACGGAGAGCGATATTTTGCTGAGGTCTTTACAACGGGCATTGAACAAGGATGAGACTGGCAGGCGTATCATTGAAACGACGCCGGGCAGTTCAGCCGGCCCACTATTTGCCGGGAAAGCGAGTAATGAAGACAGCGCCAGCGGCACGGTCTATGTGCTTCGCAGTAAGGCCGACAATCCCGTCGTATCAAAAAGCCGGAACATTATTCACAAGATCGGGGTTACCGGTGGCAGTGTCGAAAAACGGATTGCCAATGCCAAGCTTGATCCCACGTTTTTGATGGCGGATGTTGAAGTGGTGGCTACTTATGAGCTGTTTAACATCAATCGAACAAAGCTGGAAAATCTGATTCACAGATTTTTTGATGCGGCGCGACTCGAAATAGAGATCAAGGATCGCTTTGGCAATCCTGTGGTTCCGAGGGAATGGTTTTTAGTACCGTTATTTGTAATTGATGAAGTCGTGGAAAAGATAAAGGACGGGACAATAAGCAAATATCGATATGACATTGAAACTGCGGCTTTGGTCCAGGTTGAAAGTAAAAAATGACTGCCTCTGATAAAAGGGCGCTTCCCGGCCTCTGCGGCAAGCTACTCAACAAGAGTGTTGAGGCAGGCAGGATTGGTATGAATGACGCCAACAAGATTAGAATTCAAGTTGTCATGAAGCTTGACGATGTAAACCTGTAGGTTGACAATGCGCCTGCTTCTGCTAAGAAAAGGACATCGGAGGTTGGTTTATGCCATTGGCTATTCCAGCGAGTGCGAGTTACGGGCATTCATCCGGGATTTACTCCATAGGCATCCGGCCAAGGCGGAAAAGCTTGTGGCGATATTGGATCGTTTCAGTAATGGTCAGGAGCTATACAGAAATGCAGTTAAGGCGCTCAAAGGAAAACACGCTGAAGGCATTCGTGAGTTTCGGGCATCGAATGTGCGCATGCTGTGGTTCGAAGACCCCGAGGATGGAAAGATCGTGATTTGCACCCATGCGTTTATCAAAAAGAGCCAGGAAACCCCACGCAAAGAAATTGAAAAGGCACAACGCTTGCGTGCTAAATACATCGACGCAAAACAAGCAGGCCATGTTGAGTATCTGGAGGATTGAATAATGACACACGAGAGTTTTACAGGGTTGCTGAAGGAAATTCGGAGCCGCCCCGGTTACATGGCGGAGCATCTGCGCATGAACTTCATCGCCGATTGCCTACGCTTGATGAAGGCGCAGGGCGTAAGCCGTGCGGAACTTGCGCGCCGGATGGGCGTATCCCGCGCCTATGTCACCAAGCTGCTGAATGGAAACGCCAATATCACCCTGGAGACCTTGGCCAAGTTCTCTCTGGCTCTGAACGCGAACCTGCACCTTGCCGTGACCCGCGCTGAGAAAGTCCTTTGGTTCGGCAGCGTAGACGGAGGCAGGAAAGGCCTGTTGAGAACCGCACGTAGTGAAGATTGGGCAAATCCGGAACGTTTTGTAAAAGAGGAGGAAGAACATGCAACGCTCGCCGCTCACGGTTGAGCATTACTTTTATACCCGGATTGATATCAGCGCCAACCCCAAGTTCAATCCCGAGGCTGAAGAATGTGGAATGCAGCTGGCAACCGATACCGTCTTCCTCCGCCACACCGATGACCCTTGCCGTTGGCAGGTTACCCTTTCCATCGATCTTAGCGGCAAGGAGAACGAGAATTGCCCCTATCACGGAAAAATGGAAGTCGTTGGGCTATTTCGAGTGCAACCCGTCTCAGAAGACGATGAAAAGGAAACCAAGGTCCGCCGAATCATTGGAGCCAATGGCCCTGCCGTCCTTTTCTCTGCAGCTCGCGAAATGTTTTTGATCATCTGCGGGCGCGGCCCCTGGCCAGTGCCTCAATGGCCTACGGTGCACTTTAAAGACACCATTCCCGAAGAGGATGAAGAAGACGGTAGAAGCGAGGCAAGAGTGCCCAAAGGCTAGCCTGTCAATGCGTCCTTACTTTCCGGCATTTTTAAATATGGCCTCATAGCAAATAAAACGCATGTTATGGTATTGGATTCACCTTCCAATACAGGGTTGATTACCAGCGGCGCTGCAGCGTTTAATCCGCATTGAAAGTAATTTTGTTCGCATATAATAGAACGTTTGAGCAAGGATTCGGGATCTCAGATTCCGGGATTTATGAATAGTCCGGGCCAGGATAAGCTGTTAGCCTTCACATATTCAAGCCATGACAAAAAAACATATCTATAAGATCCAGTTCATAAATCAAGGGCAGGTCTACGAGGTCTACGTCCGCCATGTCGGTCAGTCCGCCATGCTGGGATTCGTTGAGGCCTCTGATTTCGTCTTTGGCGAGCGTTCCTCCGTCGTGCTTGATCCTTCCGAAGATAAACTGAAGAACGAATTCAAGGGCGTTCAACGCACCTATATCCCCCTGCATTCCGTCATTCGTATTGATGAGGTTGAACGGGAAGGCAAGGCCAAGATCTCCCAGGTCGATGAAACGGATCAGAAAGTAACTCCGTTTCCCATGATGGTTTTCACCCCGGATACCGATTCAGGTGAGTCCTGATCCCAGGATCAGGCTTGTAGATAGGGGAAATTCCATGGAACAAGGGAACCCTGCAATGGACAAGAGCATTCGAAAATGTGCTGCCGGATATTTTCAGGACCTTCGGGACCGCATCTGCACCGCATTTGAGGCACTGGACACAGTCAGGTTTGAGCGCCAGCCATGGCGGCGTGAAGGGGGCGGAGGCGGCGTCATGTCAGTCATGCATGGCAGCACATTCGAGAAAGTCGGCGTCAATTTCTCGGAGGTCCATGGAACCTTCTCCGAGGAATTCCGTAAGCAGATTCCCGGAGCTGCCGAAAGCGGTGAGTTCTACGCCTGCGGTATCTCTCTGGTGGCGCATATGTGTAATCCCAAGGCGCCGGCCGCGCACATGAATCTGCGTCGTATCGAAACGCAAAAGGGCTGGTTCGGCGGAGGCACCGACCTGACTCCGTATTTCTCATACGAGGAAGACACTGCCCTGTTTCACGCGAGGCTGAAGGAGGCATGCGACCGCTTCAACCCGGAGTATTACCCGAAGTATAAGGCATGGTGCGACCGCTATTTTTTTCTACCGCACAGGAATGAGCCCCGGGGCGTAGGGGGTATTTTCTTCGATAATCTGAACTCGGCGGATGAAAAACAGGACTTCGCCTTTGTTCAGGCCATGGGTGAAGCATTTCTGAACACCTATCCGGAAATTGTCTCGCGCCGGAAGAATGAGCCGTTTACACAGGAAAATCGCGACTATCAGTTGATCCGCCGCGGCCGCTATGTTGAGTTCAACCTTCTGTATGATCGCGGCACCATTTTTGGCCTGAAGACCGGCGGCAATGCTGAGGCCATCCTGATGTCCATGCCACCCGAGGTTCGATGGCCTTGAGATAATCAGTTTCCCTGTAAGAAAGCTTCATCGCAATCGACTTTGGTGCAATCATCGCCACTTTCCAGGTGGATAGATTGATCAATCAACGTGAGGAGACAAAAATGACAAACCTTTTTCGGGTAAAACTTCTTGTACCTGCCATTGGCCTGTTGCTACTTTCCGGCTGCAGTACGGTGACCGGTTTTTTTGATTCCGGATCTTCGAACACAGCTACTGCCCAGAAACAGCCGGCGAAGCCGGCCCAGGCAGTTGCCGTAACGACATCGGCCCCGCTACCCCATATTGGTCTGTATGCCTACACGCATGCGCATATGACCAATCCGAATCCGCCGGATCGCTGGGGTGGACCGGTAACGGTTACAGCGGTGCAAAAGAAGGGCGCTGTACAGTGGGTCCTGCCCGGACCGCGTGAGCTGGACCCGGTCGTGTTCGGCACGCCGGACCATCCGGTAGGCTGGGAGCAGGCGCCATTTCCACTGATCGGTATCAAACCGAAGCTCAGGAAATCCATGAATGGCCAGTACACCATTGTCGATCATGCCACTCCGTTTTCCGACTGGAGAGCCATTGGCGTCGGCGATGTGAAGATGAGCATCACGGACATCACGGCCATTGATGGCGCCAAGACCAAGGACAAGGTTGATTTTGAGGCCACATTCGAGTCTCCGGACAAGATGCACAGCTACAAGGTGGTGGTGAAGAAGGCCCTGCCGCATGGCTTTGGCTATCCGTTTTTCGGCGGCGTGGTCACCGATCACCTGATGCACGGCGGTACGGCCATTGGCACGCGCCTGATGCCAACCGAATACATCTACGCCTCCTTCTGGGGCGCCGGTGACATTTATGTGGACGGCAGACTGACCAATCCGAATCAGATCGTGCACATGATGATCGGCGAGGGCGTGCGCGGCAAACACTGGACGCTCGGCCATGACCAGGACATTCGCGGCGAAGGCGTGGTCATGCACCTGATGGTGCCGCCTTACAAAGTCACCCCGAAGGGCCCTCGGCTGGCGCCGTTGCGTTCAGGCTATATTCCATTTCCCGAGATCAAGAAGCGTATGATGAAGGCCAAGGCAATGGTCATGAAGATGCCTCCTGAGAAGCAGAAGGCGATGATGCCGAAGCTGATGGCGACGAAGGCGCTGATGATGAAGACCAAAAAACATGTGCAGGAGATGATGGCCGAGGGCAAGATGTTCGGCCAGCCCTTCTTTCATATTATGTTCGGTAATGTCAAATACAAGGTAAAACACCGGTAAACCCGGATGATGCCTTAACGATGCGGGACATGGGCGTCCCGCATCATGATGCCAACCTTCGGAGTATGGCATCAACACGGCGCAAATCCTGGCTCAAATCATGACCAAGGGATAACAACAGCCGCATGCCCAACTCATGGTGCTTGCGGCAGAGCCGTTTCAGGGCGTCATGTTTGAGTACGGCAAGCTTGCAATCTTCGGTCGCCCGCGCATCCGAGGTCCGTTTTCCTGGTTCCAGAAATGCGATTTCGCCTACGGTCATGCCGGGGCCAAACTTGGCCAGACGAAGCCTTCTTCTCTTGCTATAGGGCAACAGGATTTCAACGTCGCCACTCAATATCACAAAAAGCTCCTCCCCCTGGTCGCCACAGCGGAAGAGATAATCTCCCGCGGACACCTCCAGGGTGTGGAAAAAAGGTGCCAGAGCAGCGATCTCATCCTTTCTGAATTCTGCCAGGAGTTCTGAATTAATCAGTTCGACACACGGGGAACCATGCACATCCTGATCCCCAATCGCCTCAAGTACATGATCTTCGGCATATTCCAGCGCACTGTCGGAATCCGAAAACGCGCGTAACCGGACATTGACATGATAGGGAACAATGCGTTCATGCCGATGCCCTTCACGTTTGACC
>CAZQZF010000049.1:0-10648 GCA_964597745.1 uncultured Zetaproteobacteria bacterium | reverse complement strand
GGCCACCGCTGTTCCACTTATCCGATCAATGTATTCAGCCCCGGCGGCAGCCAGCGCCTCGGCATCAGGAAAGACGCAAATATGCATGTTCGTTATCCGAGAGATCCCGCCAGCCGCCGGCGCAGCCTTCCATCAACCTGTCCATATCCGGCACATCCCAACTACCTGCATGATACTGGTCAATGGTCTTTTCATGCGCCCATGCCTCGAGGATCGGAGCAACGATGCTCCAGCATTCCTCAATGCCATCGGCCCGGGTAAACAAGGATGCATCACCAGTCAGAACGTCGTGCAACAGGGTCTCATAGGCATCGGGCATGCTGGCGCCGCTCATGGCATACGGGGCATCCAGATGAATACCGCGCAGGCGATTAGAAAGACCCGGTTGCTTGGCCGTCATGGCCAGCATCATGCCCGCATCCGGCTGTAGACGAAAGGTCAGTTCGTTGTTCCGGACATTATCCTTATTCAGACAAAACAGGGTCTGCGGCGGCTCACGAAACCGGATGCAAATTTCCGATACGCGCTCAGGCAGACACTTGCCGGTGCGTAGGACGAACGGCACGTCCTGCCAGCGCCAGTTGTCCACATAAAGCCTGACGGCGGCAAAGGTTTCCGTCACCGAATCCTCAGCCACTCCCCTTTCCTGACGATAGCCGGGCACCGCCTCTCCATGAATCATTCCCCCGGCGTACTGAGCCCTGACCGCATAACGGTGAGCATCTTTCACCTGCATCCGGCGTACGGCGCGCATGACCTTCACTTTTTCATCCCGTATGGCATCCGCATCCAGCGATACGGGCGGCTCCATGGCCACCAGGGCCATGACCTGAATCAGATGGCTCTGAATCATATCCCTGAGCGCGCCGGCCTGCTCGTAATAACCGGCCCGGTATTCGATGCCGACGGATTCGGCGACGGTAATCTGTACATGGTCAATATAATTACGATTCCACAAGGGTTCGAGCACCGAGTTGGCAAAGCGGAAAATCAACAGATTCTGCACCGCCTCTTTACCCAGGTAATGGTCAATCCGATAGATCTGCGATTCGTCAAAGTACTGCTGCAGACTGACATTGAGGTTCCGGGCGCTATCCAGATCCATACCAAAGGGTTTCTCAATGACAATGCGGCGATAACCCTGGGATTCCCCGGCCAGACCCGACTCATGCAGGTTTCTGGCGACGCACTCATACCATGAGGGTGGAATCGCCAGATAAAAAAGTGCGTTCCTCCTGCCCTCATCCGCATGTAAAACCCCGGCCAGCTTGCTGTACATCTCCAGATCGGCCAGATCGCCCACCACAATGTCCAGTTTTTCGGCAATACGCCGCCATGAAGGGGGATTTAGCACCGAATCGGGGAAATACCGGAGCAGGGCGTCATGCACATAATTCTTCCAATGGGACAGGGACCATGGTTCACGCACCGCGCCAACGATACGTGACTGCGGCCCAAGCAGGTTCCAGCGATGCATATGGGCCAGGGCCGGCAACAGCTTGCGCCGGGTCAGGTCTCCGGAGGCTCCGAAAACCACAATATTGGCTGCCTCCGGCCGCTGACTGCCGATAATCGAGGCAAACTTATCGCCCATTATGCACCTTCTTCGCCGGCATCCGCCGGTTTGATGGCATGCCCTCCGAATCCGGCGCGCATGGCATTCACGACCTTGCCGGCAAACGCTTCTTTTTCACGGCTACGGAAACGCATCTGCAATGCCAGCGTCATCACCGGCGTTGGAATACCCATATCAATCGCCTCATTCGCGGTCCAGCGGCCCTCTCCTGAATCATCCATCCAGCCGGAAAGCGTGGAGAGATCACCGCTCTGTTCCAGGGCATCCCCGATCAGATCAAGCAGCCATGAGCTAACGACGGAACCATGTTGCCAAATTCGCGAAATCTGATGTAGATCGAGATCAAATTCTTTTTTTGCATTCATCAGTTCAAAACCCTCGGCAAAGGCCTGCATCATGCCGTATTCAATGCCGTTATGAACCATTTTGACAAAATGACCGGCGCCGGCCGACCCGACATGCCCCCATCCTTTGCCGCCATTGGATGCCAGTGTGGTTAACAGCGGCGCAATACGCCCGATGACCTCATCGCTGCCACCCACCATCAACGAATAGCCGTTTTCAAGACCCCAGACTCCGCCTGATGTGCCGCAGTCGGCAAACAAAATGCCCTTTTCCGCCAGTTCCCGATCCCGCCGCTGGCCTTCCTTGTAGTTAGAATTGCCACCATCAATGATTAAATCACCGGCTTCAAGACCTGCCGTTAGAAGATTCTCAATGGTGGAATCCACGAACTGATGCGGAACCATCACCCAGATCACGCGTGGCGCGGCCAGTTTGCCAATGACATCCGCCGGATCGGAGGCCGCTGTCACCGTATTAAGTTCCGCCGCCAGGACCCTGCCCGGTGCGGCATCCACGTCGTAAGCGACAACTTCGTGCCCGCCTCCACTCAAACGCCTGACCATATTGCCGCCCATGCGCCCCAAACCAATCATTGCCAGTTGCATACCTTCCTCCATGCATTCTTGATGAAGTCATTAAATGTGCCCGTGAGTCTCTTTCCAGGCAAGAAGCTTACGGCGCATACGCGCCACATGGGAACCATGCCAGAACACCCTGCCGCAGGCCGGACAATAGAACACCCGCTCACACTGTGCCCGGCTGTTGCCCGGAACCTGGGCCAGATGATAGTCCCCGCCCTCGGCCAGAGGTGAATTACAGACCAGGCAGCGTGAAAATGGCCGCCAGGTCCAGTCGATGCGCAGAATACCGGTGATCTCCCTGGCCTGGGCATGCAGCCCCTGACTCTCCAGCACCACCAGCCGCCCCCGCGCCAGCCGCCGCTCCTCCATCTTCCGGTCGCAGGTGATCAGCAGCCTCTCCTCCCTGACGGCCTGGTCCACAATATCCCGATCGGCCGCCCCCTGCCCGACAATGGCGGTATCATAGCCCGCCGCCCGCAACCACCGTCCCAGCCGCATCAACATCTCATCACACAGTAGTCTCATCCTGGCCTTGCAGTATGAAATGAATAATTGTAATGAAAGGCAATTGCAGTCAACTGGCCCAGTACCGGGCGTTGCGGAACATCCTGAGCCAAGGTCCATCCTCGCCCCAATTCCTTGGATGCCAGGAGTGCTGAACGGAGCGAAACAGACGCTCCGGATGCGGCATCATAATGGTGAATCGGCCATCCGGCGTGGTCAGTCCGGTGATGCCGCTCGGCGAACCATTCGGATTGAAGGGATAGTGTTCGGTGGACCTCCCATGGTGATCCACATAACGCATGGCGACCACCGCTCTTTGCCTCTGTCCGTCATCCGAGAATTCGGCACGCCCTTCTCCATGCGCCACCACGACGGGCAGCCGGGAACCGGCCATACCGTTCAGAAAGAGGGAGGGGGAATCCGGAACCTCGACCATGACCAGTCTTGATTCGAACTGTTCACTTCTGTTGCGCACAAACCGTGGCCAGTCTCCCGCCCCCGGAATAAGTTCGGAAAGACCGCTCAACATCTGGCAACCATTGCAGACGCCGAGAGCAAAGGCGTCGCTTCTCTGAAAGAATTCCTCGAACTGATCGCGGGCCCTGGCATTGAACAGGATGGACATGGCCCAGCCGCCGCCGGCCCCCAGCACATCGCCAAAGGAGAAGCCGCCGCAGGCTGCCACTCCCTTGAAACCGGTCAAAGAGATACGCCCCTCAATGAGATCGGACATGGTGACATCGACCGCCACAAATCCGGCGCGGTCAAAGGCCGCCGCCATCTCGATATGTCCGTTGACTCCCTGTTCGCGCAGGATCGCCACCCCTGGCCTGGAAGTGTTCAGATATGGGGCTGAGATATTCTCCGCCGGATCAAAGGTCAGATATGCATTCAGTCCCGGGTCCGCCCCATCGAGCAGGGCATCAAAGGCCTCTGCGGCGCAATCGGGATTGTCGCGCAGGGCCTGCATCCGGTAGCTCGTCTCCGACCAGGTCCGGTGCAACTGCCGTCCGGAGGCGGCAAACAGGGATCGGCCATGCAGGAAAAACTCGATCCGGTCAGCGGCATCCGGCGCGCCAATGACGTGAGACACCTCGCCAAGCCCGGCATTGGCCAGACAGGTGAGCACCGTTTCCCGATCGCTCCGTCTGACCTGAAGAACTGCCCCTAGCTCCTCGCTGAACATCGATGCTATCGTATCCTCTCCAAGGTCATCCAGCCGGATATGCGCGCCGCAGCGGGCTGTAAATGCCATTTCACAGACAATGACAAACAGGCCGCCATCCGAGCGGTCATGATAGGCAAGCAACAGCCCCTGCCGGTTCAGTTGCTGGATCGTCTCGAAAAACGCCCTGAGCATGGAAGGATCATCGAGATCAGGCGGGGTTTCACCAGTGGCGCCATAGACCTGGGCCAGGGCTGAGCCGCCCAGCCGGTTCCTTCCCCGGCCAAGGTCGATCAGGATCAGATCGGTCTCTCCCTGGCCGGTGATCAACTCCGGAGTCAATGTCCGGCGCACATCGGCAACCGCGGCAAAGGCGGAGATGATCAGTGATACCGGTGAGGTGACTGTCTTTTCCTCTTCTCCATCACTCCAGCAAGTCTGCATGGAGAGCGAATCCTTGCCGACGGGGATGGAAATGCCGAGCGCCGGGCACAGCTCCATGGCCACGGCCCGGACGGTATCAAACAGGCAGGCATCCTCACCGGGCTCTCCGCAGGCGGCCATCCAGTTGGCCGACAGCTTGACATTGGAGATGCTATCGATGGCCGCCGAGACGATATTGGTCAGGGCCTCGCCAACCGCCATACGGCCGGAGACCGCGGCATCAAGCAGGGCCACGGGGGTTCGCTCTCCCATGGCCATGGCCTCGCCCCTGTAGCCGTCATAATCCAGGATCGTAACGCCGGCATCCGCCACCGGAACCTGCCAGGGCCCGACCATTGGATCACGCGCAATCAGCCCACCTACGGACCGATCAGCAATCGTGATAAGGAAGGTCTTGTCGGCTACGGCCGGCAGTGCCAGCACCCGGTTCACCGCTTCACCCAGATCAATAGTCTCAAAATTTATTGGTATGCGGCTTATGTCCGGATGGCGGGTCTGGCGCCGCATACGTGGCATTTTTCCAAGCAACAGATCGAGCGGAAGATCGACCGGACGGTTACCGAAATGGCTGTCATCAATCCGCAACCGGCCGTCATCCGTGGCCTCGCCGAGGACAACATAGGGACAGCGCTCGCGCCTACAGATCGCATCGAAACGATCAAGGTCCGCCGAGGCAATGGCCAGCACATACCGCTCCTGCGCCTCGTTGCACCACAGCTCCAGCGGTGGCATGCCCGGTTCCATATTCTCAATATTCCTCAACTCGAACCGCCCTCCCCGGCCCGCGTCATGAATCAGTTCCGGTACGGCATTGGAAAGTCCGCCTGCGCCCACATCGTGGATAAAGCGAATGGGATTGGCCTCTCCCAACTGCCAGCATCGGTCCAGGACCTCCTGGCAGCGCCGCTCCATCTCCGGATTGTCTCGCTGTACGGAATCAAAATCCAGTTCCACCACATTGGCGCCGCTGGCCATACTCGAGGCGGCCCCGCCGCCGAGCCCGATGCGCATGGCCGGACCGCCGATCTGGATAACCAGACTGCCGGCAGCCACTTCACGCTTCTGTACGTCCGATGCCGAGATATTACCCAGGCCGCCGGCAATCATGATCGGCTTGTGATAACCCCAGACACAATCACCCACCGTCTGCTCAAGGGTACGGAAGTAACCACAGATATTCGGTCTGCCAAACTCGTTATTGAAGCCGGCGGCGCCAATCGGTCCCTGCAGCATGATCTCCAGGGCGGAGACAATCCGGTCCGGTTTTCCATGGTCGGCCTCCCAGGGCTGGATCAGGCCGGGAATCTTCAGGTTGGAGACGGTAAAACCACACAACCCCGCCTTGGGCCGGGCGCCGCAACCGGTGGCGCCCTCATCCCGAATCTCACCGCCCGAACCGGTGGAGGCGCCGGGATAAGGCGCAATGGCAGTCGGATGGTTGTGGGTCTCAACCTTGACCACGATATGCGTCGGCATTTCATGTTCCCGATAAGCGCCACCCGGGTCCGGGTAAAACCGGCAGGCCATGGAACCCTCCAAGACCGCCGCGTTATCCTCATAGGCAACCAGCGTGCCTTCGGGATGAGCCGCATGCGTCCGGCGGATCATGGCGAACAGCGAGCTCTTCTGAGGCGCGTCATCAATAGTCCACTCGGCATTAAATATTTTGTGCCGGCAATGCTCGGAATTCGCCTGACCGAACATCATCAGTTCCACATCGGTTGGGTTGCGGCCCAGTTCGATGAACCTCCGCAGCAGATAGGCCATCTCCCCCTTCGAGAGGGCCAGGCCCAATTCCCGATCCGCCCTGATCAGGGCATCCATACCGCCATGCAACAGATCAATGTGGCCAACCGATGCAGGCTGTTGATGAGAAAACAGCCGATCCGCTTCACTAAAGTCGGTCAGGACGGTTTCGGTCATGCGGTCATGCAGAAGCGCGGCAAGGCAAGACTTATCCGATGCGGACAGGCCCGAATCGCTGAAGATGCCGTAGGCAATACCGCGTTCCAGCCGCTTGACCGCCCGAAGCCCGCAACTGTGCGCGATATCCGTGGCCTTGGATGACCATGGGGAGATGGTGCCGATTCTGGGCACAACCAGACAGAGCCGCCCCTGAAAACCGGATCCTGACGGGATCCCGTAATTCAGAATCCGCTTCAGGCAGGCCTCTTCATCTGGATTTAGAGGCCTGGAGACCTCGGTAAAATGAACGAAACAGGCATCGATCCGCGAAATGGATGGAACCTTCTCTTGCAAACGCGCAAACAGCTTTTGCCGGCGGAAATCAGACAGGGCAAGGGGACCGGGCCAGTGAATGATTCTCCTGCTCATTCGGCCATCCTACATTCCCTAAACTGGCAAAGCCGGAACCAAAAAGGATTGAACCATTGAAGACACAGGGTTGCACGGAGAACAAAGACCAATATTTCTACCGCAGAGGTCGCAGGGGTTCGCAGAGGAGATAAGAATAAAAACATTTTTGTCTTTCCTCTCTCTTCTTCCTCTGCGTTCCCTGCGGTAAAATATCTTGTGCATTTTGCATCATATTTCACCGGTAGGAGACTAACGACATCATAAAATAAAAAAACCCACCGCATGGGTGGGGACAGAGGAGGAAACCCCGTCATGGGGGTCGGGCAGTTATCTGTTCCGCGGGCGTCTAGCCTGCGGAAGCCCTGACACGCGCCACAAGTCTGGAGACCCTCCTTGAGGCCTGACGTTTGTGAATAGCGCCATGCTGACCGGCGCGATCAATAATGGATACGGCCTTTTTCAATTCAACCTCGGCAAGCGCATGATCTCCGGCGGCAATCGCTGCATCTACGCGCTTGACGGAGGAACGAATGACGCTCTTGCGGATTCGGTTACGCATGCGGCGAACTTCCGATTGCCGGGCTCGTTTGATTGCTGATGGATGATTGGCCAATGATATCTCCTGAGTTCTGAGGGTCGGGAAGGATATTGCCAGCGCAAACGCTGTCAAGTTCGGGTTTATCTTCTTCTGCCCATCATGGCCTTCGACGGGTATGCTACGGCCATGCGGCCTAGCCTCTTTGTCTGCCAGAGCTGTGGTGCGGAGCACCGTAAGTGGCTCGGACGTTGCCCTGACTGCGGCGAGTGGAACAGCATCAGTGAACAGCTTGTGGAGGAATCCACCCGGATTTCAACTAAGGGAAAGCCCCTTCCGACCATACCCATCACCAAGCTGAAGGCGGATACCGCCATCCGTCAGGGCACTCAAATTCCCGAACTGGACAGGGTCTTGGGTGGCGGCCTGGTTCGCGGCTCGGCTGTCCTGATTGGAGGCGATCCCGGCATCGGCAAATCAACACTGCTTCTGCAGGCGGCGGCAAGGTTGGCCGTGCACGGGCCGGTCCTGTACGTGACCGGTGAGGAATCGGCTCAACAGGTGAAACTTCGGGGTGATCGGATCGAGGCGACACATCCGGAAGTGCACATGGCAACCAGCACAAGTATGGAATCCATTCTGGCCACTATCCGGCAAAGCCGGCCGGAAACCGTCATTATCGACTCCATCCAGACAACGGTTACAGCGGCTCTCTCATCCGCTCCGGGAACGGTTTCACAGGTGCGCGACTGTGCTGCCGCGCTCATTCAAGATGCCAAGAGGCAGGGCCATGCCCTGTTTCTGGCCGGCCATGTAACGAAGCAGGGCGCCATCGCCGGTCCCCGGATTCTTGAGCACATGGTGGATACGGTCCTGTATTTTGAGGGCGATCAGGGACATCAGCATCGGATTCTGCGGGCGGTAAAGAACCGTTTTGGACCGGCCGGTGAGATCGGCGTCTTCGAAATGCATGACCAGGGCCTGATCGGAATCGATGACGCATCCCGGCTGTTCCTGTCGGAACGATCCGTGGAGACCGCCGGTTCCGCGGTTCTGGCCTGCATGGAGGGAACGCGCCCTCTCATGCTGGAGGTTCAGGCCCTGGTCGCATCCACGGTTTACGCCAGCCCCAAACGCAGCGCCGTCGGTCTGGATCAGGGCCGGGTCGCCATGCTCACTGCCGTTCTCGAGCGCCGACTGGGAATCCCGCTGGCTGATCAGGATGTCTATGTGAATGTTGCCAGCGGGGCCAGGGTTATCGAGCCCGCCGCCGACCTGGCCGTATTGTTGGCAATTCTGTCCGCCTTCCGTGACAAGCCCTTGCCTGCCGACACGGCCGTGTTTGGCGAGGTGGGGCTCACCGGTGAAGTCCGGCCCGTGCACCAGCCGGAGATGAGGGCCAGAGAGGCGGCGGCGCTCGGGTTTGGACGATTGATCATGCCCAGGGCCAATCATAAGAGGGTGAAGGATCTTCACGCGCGTGGTACAGTTCCTGCTGTATCCGTGCCGCAATTGGTTCCGGTAAGGAATCTATCCGAAGCATCGCAGGTAGGTTTGGCTTGATTTTATTGGACTACGTATTGATTACGATTGTTGGCCTTTCCATGCTGTTCGCGCTCTGGCGTGGATTTATACGCGAGTTTATCTCGCTCGCGGGGCTCATTGCGGCATTTCTGCTCGCCAGCCAGTTCTCCCGAATTGCGGGAGGATATCTGAATCCCTGGCTACATAACCCGAATGTCAGTGATATGGCAGGATTTGGCCTGATATTCGTGGGCGTGGTGTTCCTATCCGCCCTGATCGGCTTGTTGGCAAAAAAACTCCTGCCTCCAGGTTTTACGGTAATGGATCGTGTGTTGGGGTTACTGTTCGGCGCAGTGCGCGGCATTTTGTATATCGGCCTGTTCTTTCTGATCTATACAAGCTATGCAGACACGGATAGGTCCTGGATGGAAGGCAGCCTGCTGGCTCCTTATGCTATGGAGCTCGGTGATCTGATTGGTGAAGCGATTCCGCCAGGCTACCCGCTGTCACGGCAGGGCGACGCCCGCGCACCCTCATCTGGAGATACGGGCTTTTTCGGTGGTAGACAACCCACAGACCCGCATAGCAATTCCGACCGGATGATTTGATGACGGTCATCAACGATCACTTCAGAGATGAATGCGGCGTTTTCGGTATTTTTAATCATCCCGAGGCCGCCAACCTGGCCTACCTTGGACTGTATGCCCTTCAACACCGGGGCCAGGAGTCCGCCGGTATCGTGTCCACGGATGGCCACAACTTCAATACCCATCGCGGCATGGGTCTGGTGGCCGACATCTTTCAGGAGGAAGACATTGGCCGGCTCTCAGGCAACAGTTGCATTGGTCATGTCCGTTATTCCACTGCTGGCGACTCCGAGATTCGCAACTGCCAACCCTTCTCCTATGAATATGCTCATGGTGGTATCTCGATGTGTCATAATGGTAACATTGTCAACGCCAATGACCTGCGCGGAAAGCTTGAACAGTCAGGCTCCATCTTCCAGACCACATCAGATACAGAGGTATTGATTCATCTGGTTGCCAAAAGCCGTGGTAAGACTGCCGAGGAACGTCTCGCCGAGGCTGTTCGCCAATTGAGCGGCGCCTTCTCACTTCTGGTGCTAACGGAGACGCGGCTTATCGCTGTCCGTGACCCGCACGGTATCCGTCCGCTGGTACTTGGTCGCCTCGGAGACGCCTATATCTTGTCTTCGGAGACATGCGCATTCGATCTGATCGGAGCTGAATTTATTCGCGATATTGAACCCGGTGAAATGCTGGTGGTGGACAAGGATGGCCTGCACAGCCTGAAACCCTTTGACCATGTGGCATCAAAATTCTGCGTCTTTGAATATGTCTATTTTGCCCGTCCCGATTCTACCCTGGAGGGCGTCAATGTTTATCAGGCGCGCTACAGGATCGGCGCCGAACTTGCCAGGGAAGCGCCAGCGGAAGCGGATATTGTCGTCCCGGTACCGGACTCGGGAACGCCGCCGGCCATGGGATATGCGAACGAATCGGGAATTCCCTTTCAAATGGGGCTGATCCGCAACCATTATGTCGGCCGGACCTTCATTGAACCGCAGCAGGCCATTCGACACTTTGGCGTCCGTATCAAGTTGAATGCGACCAGGGACCTGATTGAAGGCAAGAGAA
>CAZQZF010000048.1:0-11323 GCA_964597745.1 uncultured Zetaproteobacteria bacterium | reverse complement strand
ACAATATTTTCCGTTGTTCCGAGTTGAAATGACCGGTCCCCTTGACTGCTAATGGGCAAAACTTCCAGGTAAAGCTCAGGGGAAAAACGGCGATTGAGCTCCAGTTCCCGTTCGCAGAAAAATTTACGTTGTTCCAGGCCGGTAAAGTCAAGAAAGCCAAAATTGACCGGCTTTTTTACCTTATAGGCATAGTTGCCTGTCAGGATCACCCAGGAGATATGTGTCTGAATCAGACCGATATCCCTTGTTTCATGGGGGTAAAAAGCGGACTCCATCATAGCCTGTATCAGCGGTGGAGAAAAGAAGGGGTCAGGTCTTGAATCGCGCATCTTCCGTTTCATTTTCTGATTCGTGCGCGATTCAAGACCTGACCCCTTCTTTTCCGGGCTAACCGCGCCGGTCAGGGCCGAGGGGGATATCCCTGAGGCGTTCGAGTAAACCGGCATGTAACGGGCCGTTGGTCGCCAGGAAACAACGCACCTTATCGTGCGTGGGCCCAATCACGATCGGGCTTCCCTCCTTGTTGCTGATTCTTCCACCTGCCCATTCAACCAGAGCAAACCCCGCTCCTACGTCCCATACGTGCCTGGGTCTGAGTGTAAAGGTAAGATCCGCCAGGCCGGCAGCTACCAGGGCACATTTCCAAGCTACGGAACCGGTCGTTACGAGTTCCAGATCGGTAAACCTGTCCCATTCTCCAGCCCTGGTTTCAGTACGGCTGGAAAGCGCCTTTGCGCTGGGCAACATCTTGCGGGCGGTGGTATGTGTCTTCTTACTGTTGATTGTCACAGCTGCGGGTGTCCCGGCAATGGTGTCGCCACTGGCTGGATTATGGATTACGGCGATCAGGTTCCCGTCATTTTTCCGCAACAGCACGGACACCACATATTCGGGAATGCCGCGCACAAATTCCTTGGTGCCGTCCAGGGGATCCACAATCCAGCAGAAGCTTGAGTCCGGCGCGCCTTCATGCGCACTTTCCTCGCTAAAATAGCGGCTGCCGGGGAGCATCCCGGTCAAACCCTTCCGCAGAAGAGCGTCGGCGGCCAGGTCGGCCGTAGTCACAGGGTCCTGTTGGTGCGCATCCTTAAATTCAGTCCTAAAACCCTGCGTCCGAACCTCCTGAATGGACTTTCCGGCATCTTCACAGATTGTGACAACTCGAGTGAGTAACGCCTGGAGATCCGACTGATTCACTTCGCGGAAAAAATGGTGCCGATACCCTGATCCGTAAAGATCTCCAGGACGAGGGCGTGGGGAATCCTGCCATCAATGATATGGCTCTTCTGGACGCCATGAGTTACCGCGGAGGTGCAGCATCGAACCTTGGGGATCATACCACCGTCGATGACACCCTCCTGAATCATTGATTCCGATTTGCCGGCATCGAGTTCGGAGCATAGTCGACCATCCTGGTCGAGGACGCCGGGGACATCGGTCAGCAGGATCAATTTTGCCGCACCCAGTTCCCTGGCAATGGCGGATGCAACGAGGTCGGCATTGATGTTATAGCTGACGCCCTCCTGTTTGTTATAACCGACCGGTGCAATGACGGGTACGAAGCGATCCTGTTCAAGAACATTGAGGATCTGAGGGTTGATCTTCTTGACAGTGCCGACATGGCCAAGATTAATGATCTCCGGAACATTCAGCTCCGGCGTACTGCTTTCATCAGTCATTTTTCGGGCGCAGATCAGGCCGCCATCCTTGCCGGAAAGACCTACGGCCTTGCCGCCAGCCTGGTTGATATTGGCCACGATCTCTTTGTTTACCAGTCCGGCAAGCACCATTTCGACGACATCCATGGTTTCCCTGTCGGTCACGCGTATGCCGTGGACGAACTCACTGTTCTTGCCTAATTTCTTCAGAAGTTGGCCGATCTGGGGACCGCCTCCATGGACGACCACCGGGTTGATGCCGATCTGTTTGAGCAGGACAACATCCATGGCAAAAGAGCGTTTAAGATTTTCCTCCACCATGGAGGCGCCACCATATTTAATGACAACAGTCTGTTCCGAAAGCCGTTGCAGGTAGGGCAGGGCCTCAATCAGGGTTGCGGCGCGTTGCTCGGCATGTTTCACGCCTCTACCTCTCTGTCCAGCAACATCTGCCAGACGAGCATAAATCCAGCTACGGCCAGGCCAGCTCCAATTCCGGAGATAATCTTGTTTCCATCCGGGTTGGTGATTGCCATACCGGCAGGAATAAATACAACGAAGGCGGGAAGTACCAGGGCCATCCTGGTCCATTCCATGGATTGCTTAAACATGACGCTGGCCGCTCCAGGCACGGACATCAGCGCAAACAGCAACAGGACAATCCAGTGATTCTCCAGGTCTACGTGAACACCATTCGGATGGGTGACCAGGCGTTGAAAGATACCCGTGGACTCGCCATCCAGGCGCGCCTCAAATATACTGCCCATGATAATGATCGCGGCTGCCGCAAAAAGCCATAACAGCCAGCCTATCCAGGTTTTGCTGCGTGCCAGATGGTTAACCCAGACGCCATTACCAATGACGTACATGATGCCAGCGGTAATCAAGCCCCATAAAGCCTGTTGTAAATTTATATCCACGGCGCCTCACTTCATTCCAATTTCTTTAACCCGAATGTACATGACCGGGTTATCGCAGGCCGGAGCATAGCAGTAGCATAAGGATGGCCACAACCTGTCGTTTATGCATAATTTTTATACATGATTTATCCGAAAAAGACTAATCGGTAGGCACAAATAACATCGCCATTTGCCTTATTCTGTGTAACTCATTGATTTTATTAACTCCTTAAATATGGCACAGCGGTTGCTGTAAAACCATTGATAAGAGCTTTCCAGCTCAATAATGATAAATCAGTCAGGCTTCAACCAATGTCCATAGACAGGTCGGAGCACAATAAGGAGAGTAAAAAGTGAGAAAACAATCTATGACTTGGCTGTTTACAGCTTTACTAATGTTTTTATCCGCACCAGTTGCTCAAGCTGAGGAGTCGGCTACTCACAAGGCTGGCGTGCCCACCTTCGGCGAGGTACTCGATGCTTCGGGGATCAACATCGCCGGTTATATTGATACATCATATACCTACAGCGGCAACAAGAATGTGACATTTACGGACGGTACGCCAAACAGGGTATTCGACCGCGAGCCCAACAGCTTCAACTTCAACATGGCCGAGCTATCCGTCAGCATGCAACCCGATGAGGGCTTTGGTGGCGTCGTGGTGTTGAATGCCGGCACTGATGCGGATGTCACGGCGGCGGCCGGGTCGGGGAGTAATGACAACTTCGACGTGCAGCAGGCCTTTGTCAGTTACAAGGTGGACGGCGCACATCTGATGTTCGGCAAGTTCGCGACTCTAATCGGCGCCGAAGTGATCGAAAGCCCGGACAATCTGAACTTCTCTCGCTCCATCCTGTTCGGATACGCGATTCCATTCACTCATACGGGCGCGCGCTTACACTATGAGCTTAACAATATGCTATCCGCTGTTGTGGGCGTTAACAATGGCTGGGATAATCTGAAGGACGACAACAGTCAGAAGTCGGTTGAGGCTGCGATTTCCTTCGCGCCGTCGGATGTGTTTTCACTCAGCGTGCAGGGCATGGCCGGCCGCGAGGCCGGCACGACCGGTCAGGGAATGCGAAGCTTGATTGACGCCGTGGCAACAATCAACGCCACGGATGCTTTATCCTTTGTAGTCAATGGCGACTATGGCGTACAAAAACAAGGCACGTCAACGGGACGCGTGGCGCGCTGGTGGGGTGTGGCCGGCTATATCAACTACCAGCTCACCGACCAGTGGCGCATCGCCCTGCGCGGTGAGTACTTTAATGACAAAAACGGTTTCCGCAGCGGCACCAGGCAACGCTGGTGGGAAGGCACGGCCACCCTCGCCTTCGCACCCATGGAACATATAGAACTGCGCGGCGAGTACCGGCATGATCAGTCGAACAAGCATTCCTTCCTGCGGTCGAGCGGCCTCTCCCGCAAGACTCAGGATACAGGTGATTTTGAAGCGATTTACAAATTCTAGTTGCAGAGAGAAGAGAGGGCGGTGGCAGCCGCCCTCTTATCCCGTTCAGTAAATTCGGCGCCTATCAGCGAATCTGGATGGGGCGTTAGGGAGATGCTGATTTATTGCGTCCTGCAAGAAATCAGCTCGCAAAGGTAAAAGCGCGGTTTTACCTTTGCTTACAAATCAAGCGCTTATGCGCCTGATTTGGCAGTCCATCCATGGACAGCACGGAAACACTGCTTTAATCAGCGTTTCCTTAGATTCCCGGTTGTGCAAGAACAATCTACTCAGGAGGTAGAATGATGAAAATGATTACAGCAGTTATCAAGCCATTCAAGCTTGATGAAGTCAAAGACGCGCTTTTGAAGCTTGGCATCAGTGGTATGACTGTTGCCGAAGTGCGCGGTCATGGCCGGCAGAAGGGCCATACGGAACTCTATCGTGGCGCTGAATACCAGGTGGATTTCGTTCCGAAGATGCAGGTGAGTACAGCCGTTCCGGCTGAGCAACTGGACCGTGTGGTGGAGAGCATTATCAATGCCGCGCGTACGGATACGATTGGCGACGGAAAGATCTTTATCACGGATATTGAGCGAGTCATCCGTATCCGCACGGGAGATGAGGACGCCGATGCGTTGTAAAGCCATTGAAGACAAGACAGCTAAACTAAAAAAGGAGATGAGAGATGAAGATTAGAAGAGGACTTATCGGGTTACTGCTTGTTGTGGTAGTACTTACGCTTATATCCGGAACCGCTCTCGCTGATGATGCGGCGGCAGCTATTGCCAAGGTTCAGAAGAATGTAGACTTTGTATGGACGCTTGTCGCCGCATTCCTGGTATTTCTCATGCAGGCTGGTTTTGCCATGGTTGAGACCGGCTTCACCCGGGCAAAGAATGCCATAAATATCATGATGAAAAATCTTATGGATTTCTCCGTGGGCTCGCTTGCCTACTGGGCGATCGGTTTTGGTCTTATGTTCGGGGTTTCCAATGGATGGTTTGGTTCCTCGGGATTCTTCTTCAGCGATTTCGCAATAGACAAAGATCCATGGGTCTTTGCCTTCTGGATGTTCCAGGTAGTCTTTTGTGCCACGGCTGCAACGATTGTATCGGGAGCGATGGCCGAGAGAACCAAGTTTACAAGCTATCTCATATACAGTGCCGTCGTCAGCGCCATCATCTATCCTGTCTTTGGCAGTTGGGCGTGGGGGAGTTTGTATAAAGGAGCAGGATGGCTGGAAGGGCTTGGCTTCATTGATTTCGCGGGTTCTACCGTTGTTCATTCGGTTGGGGGTTGGACCGCCCTGGCAGGAGCAATCATGCTTGGCCCGCGCATTGGTAAATATACCTCGGACGGTAAACCAAGAGCTATCCCGGGTCATAATATTACGCTTGCCGCGCTTGGAGTATTCCTGCTGTGGTTTGGCTGGTTCGGGTTCAATCCCGGTTCTACGACAGCTGCCATACCAGATATTGCAAAGATAGCGGTCAATACCAATCTCGCCGCCGCCGCCGGAGCTGTATTTTCGATGATTGCCGCATGGATAGTCCTTAAAAAGCCTGAAATAGGGATGACCCTAAACGGCGCCCTCGCCGGACTTGTGGCGATAACAGCGCCGTGCAACAATGTGAGCCCAACAAGCGCGGTGATCATCGGCGCTATTGCTGGCGTCATTGTGGTATACGCTGTCCTCTTTTTTGATAGAATCGGCGTGGATGACCCGGTCGGCGCCATTTCCGTGCATGGGGTTTGCGGTGCATGGGGAACGCTTGCCACCGCTATATTTAATGAAACGGGGTTTACCTTAAAACAGTTAGGAGTTCAGGCAACGGGGGTGCTTGCATGTTTTGTCTGGACATTTGGTACTGCCATGATTCTATTCTATCTGATTAAGGTAACCGTTGGACTAAGAGTAAGCAAAGAGGAGGAGCTGACTGGTCTGGATTACGGCGAACATGGTGGAACAGCCTATCCCGACTTTCAGGTGCATCCTGAATAAAGACCTTTGAGCCAGTTGCAAAACTCTGGGTGGATGACTGGGAAAGCCAATCACCGCTCATAGGTTTTGCAATTGGCTCCTTTGGAACAAAATATTTTTTCGCATCCACTCATTTGACTTGTAAATAGGGCATTGATGTCGATGGCTACCGTGTCATTCATACAGTTATATGAGAAACTGGGAGGTTAAATTGTTAAGGATGTTTTTTTTACTGGCAGCGCTGCTTATGCCGGGCATTGCCTTGGCTGATAGCGCCAAACTGAGCTCCGGAGATACGGCCTGGATGATCACTGCAACGGCACTTGTGTTGCTGATGACCGTTCCCGGTCTGGCCCTGTTTTATGGCGGCATGGTGCGAAAGAAGAACGTACTGTCCGTATGCATGCAGGCCATCTCGGTAACCGGCCTCGTGAGCGTGCTTTGGGTCATTGCCGGCTATTCACTGGCCTTTGGTGGGGGTGGCGCCTATGTCGGAGACCTGTCGAAGGCGTTTCTGGCCGGCGTTGGCGTGGATTCGCTTTCCGGCACGATTCCTGAAACCGTATTCGCTATGTTCCAGATGACATTCGCTATCATTACACCGGTGCTTATCGTCGGCGCCTTTGCCGAGCGTATGAAGTTTTCGGCCATGCTGACCTTTATGGGCATCTGGGTTCTGGCCGTCTACGCACCCGTCTGTCACTGGGTATGGGGTGGCGGCTTTCTGGGTAATGCCGGCGCCCTGGACTTTGCCGGTGGAACGGTTGTGCATATCAATGCCGGCGTGTCCGGGCTGGTGATCACGCTGGTTCTGGGCAAGCGTATAGGCTTCCCCAAAGAAGCAATGCTGCCGCATAATCTGATCCTGACCATGGTGGGCGCATCCCTGTTATGGGTTGGCTGGTTTGGCTTTAACGCAGGTTCGGAGTTGGCTGCCGACGGCACGGCGGGTATGGCGATGCTGGTGACCCAGATTGCCGCTGGCATGGCTGTTTTGTCCTGGACAGTTGCCGAATGGGTTGTGTACAAGAAGCCCAGTCTGCTCGGTGCCTGTTCCGGAGCAGTGGCCGGCCTGGTAACGATTACCCCGGCATCGGGCTTTGTTGGGCCTGTTGGCGCTCTGGCCATTGGTCTGGCCGCGGGGCTCGTCTGTTTCTGGTCCGTAGCTTTTTTAAAGAAGGCGATGGGCTACGATGACTCGCTGGATGCATTTGGCGTACATGCCGTTGGAGGCATTGTTGGTGCGCTATTGACGGGCGTATTCTGCGCCAAGTCCTTAGGCGGCACTGGCTTTTCCGATCATGCGGCGAGTATCGGCGGGCAACTGGTTATTCAGGCCGAAGCAGTGCTGGCCACCATCATTTATGATGTAGTGGCTACCTTCATTATCCTCAAGATCCTGGATGTTGTTATTGGCCTGCGCGTCTCCAAAGACGAGGAGATCGAAGGTCTGGATATCAGCCAGCATGGTGAGCAGATTTACGATACAATGACTTAACCGATGCCTGAATCGACGGGGCGGCCATCAGGTCGCCTCGTTCTTTATTCATTATTCGGCATAATCCGCAATCGCCTGTATGGCATATCCCTGCTCCCGATAGAGGCCTTTCTCATCCAGTCGCTTCGCTCTCTATTCCCCCGAGAAATATCCTAAAGCGGTAGATGCCTCAATAAATGCTTTCGCCCGTGCATTGCCGTGCGAGGTTACAACATGGTAAGCAGCTCCTTCATATTACGATTCGTAACGGTCTTGCCATGTCAATACACTAACAAATAAAACCCGCGAAATAAGACCTGCCCCCCTGTTCTCTCAGGTAAGCCATTGAGAAATATATATTTATTCTGCGCTTGGAAATGGCAGTATTTACTATATCTTTTCAAACTATTTACATAGGGGGGGATGAACAATTGAAATCAGCTGGAATGGATGTCTTTTTTTTAACAATGGGTGCGGCCATGGTTTTGGCTATGCATGCCGGATTTGCCTTTCTTGAGCTTGGCACGGTCCGCAAAAAGAATCAGGTCAATGCGCTGGTCAGGGTTATTACTGACTTTGGTTTTTCAACGATCGCCTATTTCTTTGTCGGGTTTACGGTGGCCTACGGAATCAATTTCTTCGCACCGGTATCCGAACTGGCAACGCTTAAAGACACCCCGAATTCCTATGAACTGGTCCATTTCTTTTTCCTGCTTACCTTTGCCGCGGCGGTGCCCGCCATCATTTCGGGCGGGATTACCGAGCGCGTGCGGTTCTGGCCAAATTCCCTGGCAACCGTCATTCTGGTGGGTTTGATCTATCCCTTCTATGAGGGGGTGATATGGAATGGTAATTTTGGTCTGCAGGCGTGGCTGAATTCTAGCTTTGGGGCCAAATTTCATGATTTTGCCGGCTCAGTCGTGGTGCATGCCATGGGAGGTTTTCTGGCCCTGGGCGCCGTGTTGCTGCTTGGGGCACGCGCCGGGCGTTATACAGAGGACGGAAAAATCAATGCTATTTTTCCATCCAATATCCCCTTTCTGGCCTTGGGTTCCTGGATCCTTTGCGTCGGCTGGTTCGGATTCAATGTGATGAGTGCAGGTACGGTTAATGCAGTATCAGGCCTTGTGGCCATGAACTCACTGCTGGCCATGGTGGGTGGAATGATTGCCGCCCTGGTGACGGGTAAAAATGACCCCGGGTTTGTCCATAATGGCGCCCTAGCTGGCTTGGTGGCTATCTGTGCAGGCTCCGACGTTGTGCATCCCATCGGCGCCATGGCTATCGGCGCCATAGCCGGCTGCATCTTTGTCTATGGATTCTCCTTTTTGCAGAATGTGCTCAGGATCGACGATGTGCTCGGCGTAATCCCCCTGCATGGGGCTTGTGGTGCATGGGGCGGCGTTGCCTGTGGCATTTTTGGTTCTACCGCAGTTGGCGGGGCCGGTGGCGTAACCTTCATGAGCCAATTGACAGGGACTCTTGTTGGCGTAGGTATTGCGATTACAGGCGGGTTTCTTGTGTTTGGATCAATAAAAGCCATTATAGGATTCCGCTTGACCGAGGCGGATGAATACCAGGGAGCGGACCTTTCCATCCATAAAATCGCAGCCTATCCCGAGGAAGAGATGTCTCACCGGTAAAAAAGGTTACCTGGTGAAAACTATGTTGGCCCAGACTGTTAACAGGGTAGGGGACATCACCGGGCGCGCGCGAAGCAAGCGTTCGGTTCTTCAGTTTAGCCTCCATCCACCAACTTGGCAGGATATTAATTCTGGCATATTTAACGGGAAAAACCATTGGCGTAATTGTGATCATTTTTTATACATAGAGATTATTTATTAGGCTTTACCATGATTAAAGTCGAGATGAAAATATAAATATATCATTCATTTTAGTAAGTTAGCTAAGCTTATTATATTGGCATAAGTATTGCTCTCTATAAGCCAGACAACGGTTTATCAGAAGGAGTAGATATGGCTGCCAGGAAAAAGCTGGTTATGATCGGCAATGGTATGGCGGGTGTGCGTGCCATTGAGGAGATCCTTGAGGCCAATCCCGACATGTATGATATTACGATTTTCGGGGCAGAGAAATATCCGAATTACAATCGTATTCTGCTCTCACCGGTACTGGCCGGAGACATGTCTCTTGAAGACATCACGCTTAACGATCAACAGTGGTATTCGGATCATGCCATTACGTTGCATCTGGGCAGGCGCATCAGGAAGATTCAGCGTGGTTATAAAAAGGTTATCGCGGAAGACGGGACAGAGGCCTCGTATGACACCCTGATCATCGCTACCGGATCGAATCCCTTCATCATTCCCATTCCAGGCGTGGACAAGGAGGGGATTATCACCTTCCGTGATATTGATGACTGTAATGCGATAACCGAGGCATCAAAGCATTATAAAAAGGCGGTTGTCATCGGTGCCGGCCTGTTGGGCCTGGAGGCGGCCAAGGGATTGCTGAACCTTGGCATGGATGTAACGGTGATTCATGACCAGTCCACGCTGATGAACATGCAGCTTGACCAGACCGCCGGTGAATTACTGAGGATTTCCCTGCAGGCACAGGGCCTGAAATTCAAGCTGTCGACGCTAACCACTGCGATTCTGGGCAAGGAGCGCGTTACCGGTTTGCTGTTCGCGGACGGAACCATGCTTGACTGTGACCTCCTGGTCATGGCCGTCGGTATCCGCCCCAACAAACAACTAGCTGAGGAATCAGGGATTTACTGCAATCGCGGTATTCTGGTCAACGATTACATGCAAACTGTAACCGACCCAGCTGTCTATGCCGTGGGTGAATGCGCTGAACATCGTGGCAAAACCTATGGGCTGGTTGCTCCACTGTTTGAGCAGGCAAGGATTCTGGCCTGGCAGATTACGGGCCAGGGGCTGAAGCAGTATGAGGGATCGATGACCTCCACCAAGCTCAAGGTCTCTGGCGTAGATGTATTTTCCGCTGGTGATTTTCAGGGGTCGCCCGATGCCGATGTAATTGAATACCTGGATCGAGCCGGAGGAACCTACAAAAAGCTGGTTCTGGAGGACAACAGAATTGCCGGAGCGGTGTTATTTGGTGATACGGCCGATGGTCCCAATTTTTTCCGCATGCTGCAGGAGGGGAAGGATATCTCCGGGCAGCGATCATCCCTGCTGTTTGGTAATTCAGTTCTGGGCGATTCCGGCCATTCCGGTATTAATCAGGTATCTGCAATGGCGCCGGATACCATTGTCTGTGGCTGCAATGGCATCACCAAGCAGTCGATTACCGATGCCATTGTTAAAGAAGGCTGTACCACTCGCAAGGAGGTGACGGCCTGTACAAAGGCGGCCGGCTCCTGTGGCGGCTGTGGCGGACTGGTTGATCAGCTTCTGGCCTCTATATTGGGTACATCCTTTGATACCGCCATACAGGCGGAGCCGATCTGCGGCTGCACGGACCTGACCCATGAGCAGCTCAAGGGTGCCATCAAGGAGAGGCATCTGACCATGGTGCGCGAGACGATCAATGCACTGGAATGGAAGAGCGAGGGATGTCATGTCTGCCGTCCGGCCATCAATTACTACCTGGGGATGATCTGGCCACAGGAGGCCGAAGATGATCGCTATTCCAAGGTCGTCAATGAAAAGATGCATGCCAATATCCAGAAGGATGGCACCTATTCGGTCATTCCACGCATCCATGGCGGCATTGCAAAGGCGGATGTCCTGATCCGCATGGGCGAGGTTGCCAAAAAATATAATATTAAAACCATCAAAATCACGGGCGCTCAGCGCATCGGTCTGTATGGCATCAAAAAGGAGGACCTTGTATCGGTATGGCGTGATCTGGATATGCAC